>CAMAVL010000115.1 GCA_945861735.1 Chlamydia trachomatis | reverse complement strand
AAAGCTCCCGAGGATCGCCGATCATAAGTCGCCCTATATTGTTAATATTTTGCGACTTATGATCGACGATCCGCGGGGCTTTGGCGCGGTCCAAATTCCAAGTTTCAGGCAGACTGCAGTATAAGTCCAAGGTTATCAGCCGCTTGAATCTGTGTTATAGTCTTTTGCCTAAGCTAAGAAAAAATCTCAGATCGATCTAATTCATTGATAATCATAGTGATAGTCCTCTCTATTTGTTATTACCTCCTTGTTATAAACATTTTTTATTACCAATAGGAGGACATTTCTAAAAAACTATAACATATAGTATATTTTATATTGACTTGTAAATAAATAATTTATAAAATAATTACAACAGATCATCTAACAAAGGATTTTAATTATGACTATAAATTCAAATTGCACAATGGGTTTATTTGAGATGAACCACACAGATGCGTGTTCGATATGTCTGGATCCAATGGATGATCACTTGACAGCCTGTATTGGTCATATTGTCTTTGATGAACAGATTGAGATAAAGGATGGACGGTCTGAAATAAAGCAGCGCGTTGCTCATCTATATCATCAAAAATGCATGTTTGAATGGTTGTCAAATAATGATACTTGTCCAGAGTGCCGCGCTACGTTTATTAACAAGGATTATATTGTATTAAACATTAAAGAACCTGCGATGATGTATTTAAAAAACCTACATGACGCTATTTGCGTTGGAAATTTAAATGAGGTTCAGAGCTTGTTTAAGATACATGGAGCTCCGATTTCAAAAGAAGATCGCGATGATTTCGTGCGTCTAGCTTGTGTCAAGGGGCGCGTAACTGTGCTCAAAGAATTACTAGTTAATAGCCGCTTTAATGGCCTTACGATTTCAGAAGAGCATCGGGGTAAGGCAGTAATATGGGCGATTAAATATGGGCACTTAGATATGGTCAAATTATTACTAGCTAATGAGGCTTCGATTACAGAAGAGCATCGGGGTAAGGCAGTAGTAGAAGCTAGTAAAAATGGGCACTTAGATATGGTCAGAAAATTAGTGATTTCAGAAGAGCATCGGGGTCTTGCAGTAGTAGAAGCTAGTAAAAATGGGCGCTTAGATGTGGTCAGAGAATTACTAGCTAATGAGGCTTCGATTACAAGAGAATCTCGCGGTCGTGCAGTAGTAGAAGCTAGTAAAAATGGGCACTTAGATGTGGCCATAGAATTACTAGCTGATTGGAATCCGATTTCAGAAGAGGATCGGGGTCTTGCAGTAGTAGAAGCTAGTAAAAATGGGCGCTTAACTGTGGTCATAGAATTACTAACTAATGAGGCTTCGATTACAAGAGAATCTCGCGGTCGTGCAGTAGTATGTGCGAGTACACATGGGCACTTAGATGTGGCCATAGAATTACTAGCTGATTGGAATCCGATTTCAGAAGAAGATCGGGGTCTTGCAGTAGTAGAAGCTAGTAAAAATGGGCACTTAGATGTGGTCAGAGAATTACTAGCTAATGAGGCTCCGATTCCAGAAGAGCATCGGGGTCTTGCAGTAGAAAACGCTAGTAAAAATGGGCGCTTAGATGTGGTCAGAGAATTACTAGCTCATAAGGCTCCTATTTCAGACCGACAGCGGGGGCGTGCAGTAGTAGGAGCTAGTAGAAATGGGCACTTAGATGTGGTCAAGAAATTACTAGCTAAGAGACGTATCGAAAGGACCGTCCTTGATCAAGCATTGCAATTAGCTACCACAAGAAATTTCGCACCTGTAGCTTCGAGAATACAATGGCAGATCAGAAAGCAACAGATTACAAACGGTCCGTTATTTGCGACAGTCGGTGCTGTGGAGTCTCTCTGGGGACGTATGCGTGGAAAGATGAGCTCTCGATAATAGACCTCTTGCGTAACCTCGACTTTGCAACTTTTTCTGTCCCCTCTCGCAGATAGAGCCCCTCAGGCGTAATTTAAATTCACAGGAAGGCATATTCAAGCCGATCCTGTGAATTTAAATTACGCCTGAGAGACTCATCTCAAGCGAGATGAGCTCAGAAAAAGTTGCAAAGTCGAGGTAACCTGCTTTGTTTGGAAAAATCGAAGATTTTTTTGCCATTTAAAACCCTATCGATTAAGACATACACGCAGTGTAGGCGAATCGATAGGGTTTTAAATGGCGAAAAAAGATCGGTTTTAACAACCAAATGAGGTTACGCAAGAGGTCTAATGCATTCGAAAAGGATCGGGCTCCCCAATAGCTTCAAGCGTCCCAGGATAAAGAGATGCTGAACGCTCGTAAGCCCAAACAAATACATCTCGAAAAAGCTCTATCCGATTGAGTTCATAGATTACAAGCAAGCACAGAATTAACGAGTTACAGATTCGACCTTCTCTGAAAAAAGCACTTCTTGAGGCTCTGGGATCAACTCCCCCGCAACCTTTTTATCTTCTTGGCCCGTCGCCCACTCACACTCTTCCTCTTCATTCATGACCATCTGTTCGTATTCAGACCCTTCCGCCTTTTCTTTTTCCCCCTGGGAACATCCACATAGGAAGGTAAAAAGACATACTGTGATAACTCTATGAGATTTAGAAAATGGATTCATATGCGACTCCTGATAACCTAAGGTAAAACTGTGTTATACCTACAGACAAGAATCTTGTGAAGATTTTTTAATCCCTTGAGGGAGTTTCTCAGAAGGGGTTTTCGCTATAAGTTTTCTTGTGCGTGAGGTAGTAGTTTAAGGATTCAACGCCACCTGAGATGAGAGGAAGCGCATGAGCCTCTGAGATCGTCACCCACTTGGAGTCTTGATGCTCTTCTAGCCCGAGCTCGATTTTTGGGAAAACGACAAAGCGCTTGCGAAATAGATGAAAAATGAAATCAGCGGCGGCTGTTCGGATATAGAGCTGCCCAATCTGTTCAAGATCTGTATCCTCGACAGATACACCGACCTCTTCAAAGACCTCGCGGATGACTGCATCTCTTGGGGTCTCCCCTCGCTCTAACTTACCTCCAGGAACTCCCCAGGTATTGCCATAGGGTTTGTGGACCTGTCGTTTTAGGAGAAGAATCTTATCCTCAAATTCACAATAGCAGCCAGAGGCCTCTACAGAAGGGAAAAAATTCGCGGGGGGGTCAATAAAAATCTTGTCCATAAATCTTATAATAACCTCAAAACCACTAAAAAATCAATTAATTTAAGATGTTGGCACGATTTCAGCATGTTATAAACAAATACCAACAAAACTATTTTAACGGAGTGTAATTATGACAAAAGAAGAACTTTTAAAAAAAGTATCTGAGCTTGAGTCGATTAATGATCAACTTCAGGCAGAAATCCGCTATCTTGATGAGCTCCTAAGAGAGGTCGGCTTTGAAGAGGGCCTCAAAACATTAAAATTTGCAGCCAATGAACTCATCGAAGAAGACCGCCGGGAACTAGGTTAATCCTAGAAACGGCAGTTGGAGACGGCAAATTGACGCAATCTTTTGAACCAGAAGCTCTTCCGACAGGGGGGCCCTTCACCGTTAGGGAATGTGCGCCCCCTATCGGAAGAGATTCTGGCTCAAAGCCTTGCATCACTTTACCATCTCGAACTGCCGTTTCTAGGTTAATAACGCCCTCAAGTCATCTAATGTCAGCTGCTTGAAATCGCCTTCCAGATCGAGGATCCCATCCGACATGGCGCATTTGTATTCTTTGAGGCGCAAGAGCTTCTCTTCGATGCTAAAGGCAGTAATGTAGCGACGCGCGATCACCGTTCCCTCTCGCCCAAATCGATGAGCGCGATCAATCGCTTGGTTCTCAGCCGCTTCATTCCACCAAGGATCGTAGATAAACACGTAATCTGCAGCGGTTAGATTTAAACCAACGCCTCCCGCTTTTAAACTAATTAAAAAAACTTGGGTATCGGGATCTTCTTGGAACTGCCGAACAACTTTTTCCCGATCTTTCGTCGATCCATCGAGGTAGACATATTTGCAGGGGCGCGTTTTCAACTCTCTTTCGATTAACTTAAGCATTTGGGTAAATTGGCTATAGATGAGCACTTTGCTCTTTTCTGCGATCACCTGATCCAAATCGGAGAACAACCGCTCAAGCTTCGCGCTTAACGGAATGAGATCCCCTTCAATTGAGGCATCGACAAGCCAGGGATGCGCACACATTTGCCTTAGGCGCAAAATGGCCTCTAAGATTTCCATTCGATGGGCGCAGGCTCCATCCAGCTCAATTTTCTTTAAAAGCCCCCGCTTATTTTTCTCTACCCAAGATTCATAGAGGAACCGCTGCGCATCATCCATCTCGACCCATACAATCTGAGAAATTTTTAAGGGGAGCTGTTTTGCGACCTCATCTTTCCGCCGGCGCAGGAGGAAGGGGCGGATTTTGAGTTTAAGCTGGGTTAAATAACGGGAATCAACAGCCGCTGAGAGCATTTTCGCATTAAATTCTTTCCGATCTCCTAAAAGATCGGGCATTAAAAAGCGAAACAAGGACCAAAGGTCTTCCCATCGGTTTTCAATCGGAGTTCCCGTGATCATCACACGCATTTGCCCCTTTAAAGCAAATACCGCTTGAGCGATTTGACTATCGGGATTTTTAATGTATTGCCCTTCATCGAGGATAACACATTCATAATCAAGTAGCTGCAATAGCTCTTGGTCCTGACGCAAGATCGCATACGAGGTGATGATAAGGGCGTGTTTTTCAAGACCTGCCTTTTCAGTCAGGCGTTCTTTGCCGCTATGCACATAGGGAGACAGATGGGGTAAAAACTTTTCGATCTCCCTAACCCAGTTGAAGATAAGAGAGGTTGGAACGACGATGAGTGTGGGTTTAGAAGTGGATAGACGGGAAAAAAATGCCAGAAGCTGGACTGTTTTACCAAGTCCCATCTCATCGGCCAGAAGTCCACTAAATCCCCAAGTGTGTAAAAACTGGAGCCAATCGACCCCAACTTGTTGATAAAAGAGGAGAGTTCCGCGGAACTGCTCTGCAGGCGGCGCCTCTACAAAGGTAAGCTCTCCTTTTAGGCGCTCTGCCCAATTTACAAGAGGGGCATCCATCGTGACATGATTCTTATCTAGGAGCGATCCGATCAAGCCGATCTTATTTTTTCTAACTGCAATCCCATAGGTAACGATCTCTTCGCCTGAAATGTCTCCCAACTCTTTTTCACAAGCGCCCCGATCAATCAAGCCAACCGTTTTCGGATCCAGCTGCAAAAACTGCTCCCGCCTATTAAATGCTCCAACAAGATCCGTGACATTGGCCTCATGATCTTCATAAAACACTTGGCCGCGCACATAGATGCACTCTTTTTGCGTCTCTAGTTGCAGTGCCATCTTCTTTTGTCGAATCACCTGACGCCCCAAGTGATCGTAAATCTTCCAGCCAATCTCTAATAAAAAGGTCAAACTTTTAGCAACAGCATCAAGCGGGCAATAGTAATGCGTCTCCCCCACCATTTTTTTAATAAAGTCCGTTTCCAAAAGATCTTTTTCCCAAGCTCTTTCTTGGGACAGATCGCGCCAAGGAGCCATTTTTGCATCAAAAGCGGCAACCTTTCCCTCTCCTTCGTAATCAAACCACAAGTTAGCAAAAGCGCCCGTTCGATCCTTTAAGACAAGCTCCGGCAGGCATTGGATCTTGGAGGTCTTAAGGCTAGGCTTTTTTTGAAGCCAAATCACTTCTGGGGCAAATGCTCGATCCCCATCTTCAAATTGATCCATAAATCGAGCATAGTCACCCCCTTGAAGCACTTTGGGTTCCGGATACACTAGAGCATACCACTTCCAGTCGATTTCACCCGCAAAGACCTGAAGCATCCCATTTTTAATAAACCAAGGAGGATCTGAAGGAAATAAGAATGCGCAGTCAGAGATGGGACCATCTCGTTCACCCACTTTCCATTTACCTGTGACCTTAAGTTGTCCTTCTATAGAAGAATCGACTTCGTAAAAAAATGTGATAGCAGAAAACGGATCCAAAAGAATTTTCTGATTATTCCAATGCAGCCTGCGGGTCAAGCTCAAAGGTTTAAGAGCCTCTAGCGCCTTTTCTTTAGAGACCTTCATGTAGGTCATTTGCCCCTTTTCTTCCAGGCGCAACTTTAAAAGCACTTTTCCTAAGAGCTCTTCTGTTTCAATGTGGTAATTAATTTCTGCCATAGTATAATAGACCTCTTAAGTAACCCAGGTTCTGTCGATTTTCGGGTTCTTTTGAGCCGATTTTCGATTTAAATTTGGGGGGTAATATCGACAAATGGTATACTGCAGTCGGCCTGAAACTTGGAATTTGGACCGCGCCAAAGCCCCGAGGATCGCCGATCATAAGTCGCCCTATATTGTTAATATTTTGCGACTTATGATCGA
>CAMAVL010000114.1 GCA_945861735.1 Chlamydia trachomatis | reverse complement strand
AAAATTTTCCTCCCAAGCGAATTAGAAAAAATTGCTCGCGAAACCAAGTTTATACAACGGTCTAGTAGTCTCTTGCAAGCCAAAGATTTTGTTGATCTGCTTGCAGCCGCAAGTACTGATCCAAAAATTGTTCCTTTAGTGGGGCTTTGGCGCGGTCCAAATTCCAAGTTGCTGACCGAGTTGGGTATAACTTGACAAAGTCACATTAGACAAGACTTTTTTTGATCGTCAAAGCTCCCAGGGATCGAATAGCGCAAATGGGGCTAGTATTGAATAATACAACCCCATTTGCGCTATTCGATCCCTGGGGCTTTCACGCCAAAAAAAGTTTTTGTCTAATGTGACTTTGTCAAGATAAGTTGTAAATCCATATCTATTCTAATGGAAGAAGTCTTAAAGACGTTGTGCAAAGATAAACGCAAACGGAAAACTACCCAAGCCTCTGTAGAGCTGGGTATTTCTTTCGAATGTTTATACGCTAAAGGCACTGAAAATAAACAGTTTGTGGAGGCTTAGCTTGATGCGTATGCGCACACGGGCACGGAGAAGAGGTTATGCAAGAAGTCTATTCCCTAAGTCTATTCCTTAGAATTTCATTCACAACAGAGGGGGAAGCCTTTCCTTTGGAGAGTTTCATTACTTGACCGACGAGAAAGGCAAAGGCTTTTTCTTTACCTGCTTTAAAGTCGATAACGGATTGGGCATTTTCTGCTAACACTTGAGCAACAAGGGGCTCAATCTCAGATGTGTTATGGACGGGGAGGTAGTCGGGGTTCTCGCGGACGATCTGTTCGGGGTCTTTGGTGGGATGGAGGACCATGTCATCCGCTATGCTCTTGGCAATTTTTCCGGTAATAATACCTTGATCGATGAGGTTAACGAGTTTAGCGACATGAGAGGCTGTGATCCCAGACTGAAGAATTGTCTTTCCCGATTCCTTAAAGCGTCCTGCAAATTCAACAGTGATCCAATTGCTTAAGTTTTTTGCGTTGGAGCACGTTTTAAGCGCCTCTTCAAAATACTCTGCCAATGCTTTTTCATTCACGAGGATGATGGCGCCGCCGATTGGAATCAATAACTCTGTGAGATAGCGTTTGAATTTTTGGTGAGGTAGTTCTGGAAGAGAGGTTTTAATCTCTTGGATATAGCTCTCTGTCAAAATGATAGGGGGAAGATCGGGCTCTGGAAAATAGCGGTAATCCGCGGCTTCTTCTTTTTGTCTCATGAGAACCGTTGTACCTGTATCTGAATCAAAGCGATAAGTGCCCGATTTGAATAGTGTATAGGGGTCTTCATGAGGATGCTCTGTATAAAGGCGGATCTGGCGACGAATTTCTGATTCAATGGCAAGTTCCATGTAGTGGAAGGAATTGAGGTTTTTAATTTCGGTTTTATTGCGTAATCGAGTTTCCCCTTTGCGCTTCACAGAAACGTTGCAATCAACGCGTAAAGACCCCTCTTCCATATTGCAATCGGATGCGTCTAGATATTGCATGATGGCTTTTACTGCTTGGGCGTAGGCGGACGCTTCTTTGGGGGAGTGCATACAGGCTTCTGAAACGATTTCTAGAAGGGGAGTGCCGGCTCGATTGTAATCAACACCTGCAAAGGTGCTAAAGTGTTTGAGCATCCCGGAATCGTCTTCGATATGGGCTCGATTCACTGAAAAATGTTTGGTTTGCCCATGGACTTCTGCGACGATGGAGCCTCCGAGGATGATCGGCTGATCGAATTGGGTGATCTGAAAATTTCTAGGGCTATCGGGATAGAAGTAGGATTTCCGATCGAATGTGCTAAAATGAGCGACGTTTGCATGGATCGCGCATCCAAATTGGACGGCTTTGCGGACAGCTTCTTGATTGAGTACAGGTAACGTTCCTGGCTGTCCTGTGCAGACGTCCGTGATATTGACGTTGGGCTCATCCCCAAAGTGGTTCGGGGCAGAGCTGAAGAGTTTAGATTTCGTATTGAGCTGGACGTGGATTTCTAGGCCAATGACCGGCTCCCAATCTTCGTAAGGAATAGAACTCATTGTTGTTTGCCTTTAATTATCAAAAGATAAGGGGGATTTTATTATTTAATGGAGCGGCCCTCTCAAAAGCGTAGGCGGCCTGAAGGAGCTCTGCATCGTGCATTTGGGGGCCTAGCAACTGAAGTCCAAAGGGGCGATTATTTGCACTAAAGCCAGACGGAATACTAATGGAGGGGAGTCCGGCTAAGTTAGCTGGGATCGTATAGAGATCTTGTAGGTACATTTGAATGGGATCTTGGATCTCTCCGAGCTCGAACGTGGTAAAGGGGGTGCTTGGCATTGCGATGAGCTGACACTGTCCAAAGGCGCGCTTACACTGATCGATGATGAGTGTGCGGATTTTTAGCGCTTTTTTGTAATAGGCCGATTGAATCCCCGAGGAGAGGACATAGGTTCCCAAGAGAATCCGTTGCTTGACTTCCCTCCCAAACCCCTCTTGCTTAGAAAATTCATACACTTCATCGAGGGTTATGGCTTTAGCAGAGCGCTTTCCATAGCGGATTCCATCAAAACGAGCGAGATTAGTAGATGCTTCAGCTGTTGCCAAAATGTAATAGATCGCAATTGAGTGTTTAAACAAATCGAGGTCGATATCGACAATGGAGGCTCCTAAACTTTTAAACACTTCAATGGAGGCTGAAAAATGAGTTTTCGATTCACTCTCTAGGGATTCGAGAAATTTCCAAGGGACGCCGATTTTGACTCCTTTGAGTCCTGTTTGAAGCTTATTTACTATATTCTCAGCAGGGGATTTTAAGCTTGTCGAGTCGTGGGCGCAATGTTTTCCGATGACGTCCATGACAAGAGCCGCATCAGCTACATTTGTAGTCAGTGGTCCTATCTGATCTAAAGAGGAGGCAAAAGCAACAAGGCCGTATCTGGAGACCCGTCCGTAGGTCGGTTTATATCCCACGATCCCGCAAAATGATGCCGGCTGTCGGATAGATCCTCCCGTATCGCTTCCGAGTGCAATGGGGCAGAACCTTGCGGCAACAGCTGCAGCCGATCCGCCGGATGAACCGCCAGGAGAACATTTGAGATCCCACGGATTTTTTGTGGGAAAGAATGCGGAGTTTTCTGTAGAGGATCCCATCGCAAACTCATCCATATTGGTTTTTCCAATGAGGAGGGCATCTTCTTCTTCTAAGAGGCGCGTTACTGTTGCATCAAAAACAGCGCGGTAATTGGAGAGAAATTTGGAAGCGCACGTTGTGAGCTCCCCCTTAATATGCATATTGTCTTTGATGGCAATTGGAACCCCAGCTAATTTTCCAAGGGGTTTACCAGCGGCTCTTTTGAGGTCGAGAGCCTTGGCGCGTCCCAAGACTCTCTCAGAATGCAGGGCAAGAAACGCTTTCACAGAATCGTCGTGTTGGGTGATTCTTTTTAAAAACCCTTCAGTGATTGCTGTTGCGGAAAGGTCCCCTTTTAAAAAAAGATCGCGTAGAGCGATTGCGGATAAATGGTGCATTGTGTACTGCTTTTCAAAGTTGTTTATTAATGATAATGGGCGGGACTCGAATCATTCCACCGACATGAGAGGGCGCATTGGCCAAAAAAGCCTCTCTCGGGAGTGTTTCTGAAACACGATCTTCCCGCATCACATTATTTAAGGTTTCTAAAACGCGATAGCAGGGCTCAACGCCCTCAGTGTCAATATCTTCTAGAGGCTTGATCAGGTTTAAAATATTGGATAGATTCTTTTGGAGCAGCTTCTTCTCTTCAAGAGAGCATTCGATCCGAGAGAGTTTCATTAAGCGAATGAGGGTATCTTCATCAAATATGTGCATAAGCCAGCATGGTGATTAAAATAAGAATAGACTATCATAGCTTTTTATAAAACAGGTGTCAACATGAAGAAAACTCAAATTGCGATCTGTCTTGACAAAGTCACATTAGACAAAAACTTTTTTTGGCGTGAAAGCCCCAGGGATCGAATAGCGCAAATGGGGTTGTATTATTCAATACTATACCCAACTCGGCCTGAAACTTGGATTTGGACCTGCTCAAAAATTATCGATTTTTTCGAGAAAAGCGAATTTCGAAAGAGGTCTAATTTAATGATGACAGACTCTAAGGAACGAGCGTTTGTCACTTAAAAAAAATCATTGTGAAAAATCCTCAATTCATCGATCCTCTAAATCAATTCGCAACCCATACCGGAGGATCTTATGAAGCAAGGACTACTATACTTATCACTATGTGCATCGTTAAGCTGTTCTTATTTAACAGCAGCTACGCCTGTCCAACAAGACACTACACAAAACAACCCAACTGCAACACCACAAAGACACAGCGCACAACCCGCTCGCAAAGCACCTCCTAAAAATGTTGTTCTGGCATCTGATCGTCCTAATCTAGAAAACGGTTGGGGAATTATTGTTTCTGGAGACTATCTCTATTGGCAAGCATCTCAGGCAGGGCTTGAATACACTTTAAAATCCCCTGACGTGAATAACCGCTTTAACAAGGGAAGTTTAGGAAAAATATCCAATATCTCTCCAAACTATCAGTCCGGATTTCGTGTAGGCGCTGATATTGAACTTCCACATGACAACTGGGATATCTCCTTTGCATGGACAAGTTATTCCAATCAAACGCACTCAAGACGGGGCGGTGGATCTACCTTCACTATGACTCCCTATTGGCTCAATGCAGGAGAAGGGATCACTACATCAGGTGCTTCTACTGCAAAATGGAATTTAGGCTTCAACTCCTATGACTTGGATCTTGGCTGCGCATTCCTTCCAAGACAACATTTGTCCTTAAGACCCTTTGCTGGATTTAAAGCTGCTTGGATAGAGCAAGATTTTACAGTTAAATATCATAACATTTCTAGTAATAACACCCTCGCTCCAGGTTCCGCTATCTCTATGCGGAGCAGAAACTATAACCACTTTCAAGGTTATGGGATGCGCGTAGGTATGGACACCAAGTGGTTATTGAACTACGGCTTTAGTTTTATTGGCAATATCTCAGGAGCTCTCCTCGCCTCTGAGTTTTATGTTTCCCAATTCGATAGAAATGTAGACCATACACCCAGATCGCACACGCAGGAATACATTAACCGAATTACTCCAGTTGTCGAAATGTTTGGCGGCCTGAAGTGGGAAACTGACTTTGATGATGAAGGATTCTTCCTAGACATCCATGCAGGATGGGAGCAACAAATCTGGTTTAGCCAAAATCAGATGAATAACTTCCCAATTCCTAACAACCGTGGCTACGCAATTAAATCACAAGGAGATTTAACTCTCAGTGGCTTAACTGTTGGCGCAACATTTGGTTTCTAGAAATTAGAGGGAATTGCAAAACTTCATTTGGGTATAAGTTATGCAACTCCCTCATTAAAAAGAAAAAACCTGAGTGGGATCCCCCACTCAGGTTTTTTATTAAACGAACTCTAAGCCTTAGGGTCTTAAGACACCTTCTTTTCTTCCCCTTCCACATACCGCGTATTGAAGAAACCTTTGAAAGGTTGAATGAGATTTTTCAATGTATCATTTTGAGGATCTAGAATCCCCTGAAGCATATTCTGAAGATTTTGTTTTGTGAATACCGCCTTTAGCATTTGGCCCAAAACAGAATTCATAATTTGATCCATTGGAAGTCCACCCTCACTCGTAATGTTAGTGAGTTCGATCCGATCGATCGGCGGCAACTTTTGGACTTTACCACCTTCTTTACGATAAACCACATCCACATTGATATTCGTAAGCACTAAGCTCTTAATAAGCACAGATTTCACTTTTGAAGCCCCCTTAGCATTTTCACCTTCCTGCTGAGATTTACGCGTGGCTTCAGCTTCAGAAGCTGTCACATTTTTCATAATCTGGCTCCAATTCCCATCCGTTGAAGAAGCCGATGCAAATTCTAACCCCAAATAAACATCACTGATATTAATTTGATCAATTACAATTTGCTGATTAAAAAACCGATGAAAGGGAGCTAAGATATCAATCCTACGGCAAGAAAATGCCTCCGACAGAATAGATCCTGGAGGATTGCCGATGACAACTTTCTTAATACTGATATCTCCCCAAGACAGATCAACTGCATCAACCTCGACCGAGACCTTTAATTTATTTGATAGGTTATTTGCGAGCATATCGGGAACACGAGACCAGAAAATAAATCCGATCACGCATGCTGCCAAAATAATGATCCCAATAATTCCAGATACCGTCGTTAGAAATATTCTCATCGTTTTTAAGTCCCCTTCAAGTCTACAAGCCCTTATGCGTGAAAATAGTAAAAATAAAACTTTACATCAAGGATTATCCTAGAAACGGTAGTTCGAGATATACCCAACTCGGTCAGCAACTTGGAATTTGGACCGCGCCAAAG
>CAMAVL010000113.1 GCA_945861735.1 Chlamydia trachomatis | reverse complement strand
CCGCCCTCAGCTTTAGCTTGAATCGTGACCCTTACTCGACTCGATAAGCTCTCACGTATTTTTTTCCAGTGATAATGTATGTTCTTGTTGCTTAATTGGTATAAGCAGTTTTGGATAAGATGATATGCCATAATCGTTATCCACAGATGTCCATCAACGCGACGCTCTTTTTGATGATAAACAGGACGTACGTCCGAGGGATGACTTCATAAATCGAAAGGCGTCTTCGACTCCTCTTAATGTATTATAAAGGATCCTAGAGACGGCAAATTGACGTTTCTAGGATTATCAAAACATCACCCTTTCAGCAACTAGCTTAGAGCGCGCAACACAGTGATTCACTGCAACGCCTGAAAAATAATTTCCAACAAGATCTGCATTTGGAACGTTTTTTTGAAATGCAGCATCTAGTGCCGCAATTTTCTCTACATGCCCTACTTTATATTGGGGAATAGCATTCACCGCTCTCTTAAATGAGATCGCATCAGGGGTTGCTGTAATGCCAAGATGTTTTTGAATCCCCTTTAACGCCATTCCAATATATTCCTCTTCCGTTAAATTTCTCTCTTTCAATTTGATTGTCAATCGCGTTTCCATAACCTCTTGATTTTGACAGGGAAAAATACACGAGTCAAAAATCACTCCCAAGACATCTTCCTGCGCAGCACTCTGCGTCAAGTACCCAAAGCCTTTAACTGGAAGCACTGACTTCTTGTAGGCGACATTGACAATTGCAACACCGCTATGCTTCATTTGAAATAATTCTTTAGAGACATCCGGCTCAAAAGGCTCAAAAAGAGTCGCTGTTTCAAGAACGGGCAATGCTGAAAACACATAGTCTGCTTCAAGTGTGCCTTGGGTTGTATGCACGCTCCATATTCCATTGTGACGGGTTAGCTTTTGAATTTCCGTTTGATACTGGATGGCGACGTGTTGAGATAATTTTTCAATCAAGGTTTTCGTCCCCGACTGGAAAGAAAAAATTGCAGAGCGGGGTAAAAAGGATTCTTCTGGTTTTATTTTTCGAGATGCTAAAAAGCCGCGCGTGATCGAGCCATACCGGGCTTCCCATTCTTTTAAAATCGGAAAGCAGGCCTTCACAGAAATCTCTCGGCTGTCCCCTCCAAAAATCCCCATGACCATCGGATCAAATAACTGCCGCGCCACATCCGGATTTAAACGGCGAGAGACAAAATCCCATACCGTTTCATCTTCTAGGTTGGGTGTTTTTGTCCACTCGGTTAAAAGCGCGGGTATTAATCCTTTTGTTACGGGAGAGAAAAGCATTTGGATAGGATTTATCGGCATCTTTTCAAGGTGTTTATCCAACCAAAGAAAGCGCGGTAGCGTTTTCATTTCCGACCAAATGAGCTCTTTTGTTAATCCTAGTTCCTGAATGAGCTCAAGAAGAGATTTCGATTTAGAGACTAAAAATGTACGTGCCCCTTTTTCAAAATGAAATCCTGTCGTATGATCTGTATGTAACCAACCGCCGGCTCTCTCCGTTTTTTCTAAGATTGTGATCTGAGCAGAAGGAAATCGTTTTTTTAAATGCCAAGAGAGGGATAATCCAGAAATTCCAGCTCCTAAAATCATCATCCTAGAAACGGCAGTTGGAGACGGCAAATTAACGCAATCTTTTGAACCAGAACCTCTTTCGATAGGGGGGCCCTTCACCATTAGGGAATGTGTGCCCACTATCGAAAGAGGTTCTGGTTCAAAGCCTTGCATCACTTTGCCATCTCGAACTGCCGTTTCTAGGATCATCCGCATGCGAGTACCTATGAAAGAAGAAATTGTTGCTTACCTAAAGAATTTACGAGAATACATCATTACTCAATTTGAAACATTAGAACCTTCTAAGTGCTTTGAAAGAACAGCTTGGAACCATCACACGGGCGGAGGCGGTGAGATCTCTTTATTGCGTGGAGATGTCTTTGAAAAGGCAGCTGTTAACTGGTCGGGCGTCTCTGGCGATCACTTTCCAATGGACGATTCCAAAGGTCCCTTCTTTGCAACAGGCATTAGCCTAATTACCCATATGCATAATCCCCATGCACCAACCGTTCACTTTAACATCCGCTTCATCCAAACAGCGGAATCTACCTGGTTCGGTGGTGGCTACGATCTCACACCCATGGGCTTTTCTTACGCGGAAGATACGGAGCATTTCCATTCAATTGCGAAGGGGGCTCTGGATCCGATCGATGAGGCTCTTTATCCTAAATTTTCTCAAAATGCTAAAGAGTACTTTTATATTCCCCATTATAAAAAAGAAAGAGGTGTCGGCGGTATTTTTTTTGACCATTACAATTCAGGGAATATCGAAAAAGACCTTAAGATGTGGATGCGCGTTGGGGATACGTTTCTGGAGACCATTTTGCCAATTTATAGAAGACGGGTGGGCATGCAATTTAGTGAAGCGGATAAACTCATCCAACTGGAGAGACGAGCGCATTATGTGGAGTTTAATCTCCTCTATGATCGGGGGACGAAGTTCGGCTTTCTCTCTGGGGGTAATCCAGCAGCGATCCTCTGCTCAATGCCGCCCGTCGCTAAGTGGTGATCCCACCAAAGCTCTTCACGGTATCGACAAAGCACTGAACATGCTTAAACGGAATATCTGGCAATACACCATGGCCTAAATTCACAATAAATCCCTTCTCCCCCCTCATCGAAACAAGAAGCTCTTTAACTGCTTTCACAATTTGATCCGGCTCATTTTTGAGAAAGCTCGGATCGATATTGCCTTGGATCGCAATATGAGATGGCACCTGAGCTCTCAACACAGACATCGGCCTGTGCCAATCAAAGCTAATGCACGCGCTCTCTAACGCGCTAAGTTCCTGAGGAAACAAGCTCGAATTGCGACAAAACAAAATGACCGGAATACCCGTCGGTTTTAAAGCATCTACAATTTTCTGCAAATAGGGGTAACAAAAAAGACGCCTCTCTTCATCGCTTAAGACACTCGCCCATGAATCAAACACCTGAATCACATCGACACCGGCTTTGATTTGTCCCAATAGATAGGCAATCGAACTTTCAGTTAACTTATCGAGCAGTCGATGAAAACTTTTCGGATCCTCTTTCATCCACTGTTTCGTATAGATAAATTCCTGTTTACTTCCCGAGTCAATCAAGTAACTAGCTATTGTAAATGGAGCGCCACAAAACCCAATCAGTGGAATTGTGATTTCTTTTTTTACTTGGCGGATTGTTTCAAAGACGTAAGAGAGAACCTCATCCACTGGAAGGATAGGAAGGGCATCTGCCTGAGCGCTTGTCCGGATGGAGGGCTCCACACGCGGCCCACCTGTTTCTGGAAAGACAATGGAAAGACCTAAAACTTCAGCAATCACCAAAATATCGGAAAAAACAATGGCCGCATCTATCCCAAGAAGATCTATGGGGAGATGGGTCACTTGGGAAGCAAGCTCTGGCTCATGAAAGAGCTGCCAGAGGGAATGCTTTTTTCGCAAAACCTGATACTCTGGCATATAACGCCCAGCCTGGCGCATCAGCCAAACAGGTGGGCGCCTTTCATTTGCACATTTAAGCGCATCAAGCAGCAGTGCGCTCATGACAAGAGCCGATCTAAGATAGATTCAACTGTAAAGCCAAACTCAGCAGCGAGATCGCTCGCCGGCGCCGACGCTCCAAATGTTTCGATGCTAATAGAAATTCCCTCGTGACCGATCCATTTTGACCAACCAAAGCTAACACCAGCTTCTATGCTCACCCGTTTACCCAAATCGCCGCCAATGATGCTTTGCTTATACGCATCGGGCTGGGCTTCAAAAATTTCCCAACAAGGCATCGAGATCACTCTGACCGCTTTACCCAATTTTTCTAAAGCTACTGCCACATCCATCGCAAGTGAGACTTCAGAGCCTGTTGCGATAAATGTAAAATCAGGCCGCCTTTCTTCTTTTTTAATGATATAGGCGCCCTTGCCCATCCCTTGATCGTACGGAACATTGCATCCGGCAAGCTCTGGAAGAGCTTGTCTACAGAGAACAATTGCCGATGGCCCTCGGTAGCGAAGCGCCGCAACCCAGGCCATCTTCACTTCGTTGTTATCTGCCGGGCGAATCAGGTGCAGATTGGGCAGTGTGCGCAATGACGCCAAATGCTCAATCGGTTGATGCGTGGGGCCATCTTCCCCAAGGAAAATCGAATCGTGAGTAAACTGATAGATCACATGGTATTTGGAAAGAGAGGCTAAACGGATCGCATTGCGCATGTAATCGGAAAAAGTCAAAAACGTTCCAATGTATGGGATAATCATATCTGTCTGCGCAAGTCCTGCCGCAATGGTTGCCATTCCAAATTCCCGCACGCCATATTTAATATTGCGCCCTAAAAATTGACCTGGAGCTACAAGTGGAAATTTCTTCATCATCGTCATATCAGAAGAGGATAAATCGGCAGAGCCTCCAATTAACTGAGGGAGGATATCGCCTAATACATTTAATACATTATTCGAAGAAAGGCGTGTCGCCAACGGATTTTTCATCTCAATCTTCGCTAACGTCTTTTCGAGATCATCGGGAAGTTTTTTCTCGACCATCTGCATAAAGGTGGCATAAAGCTCCGGTTGAGCATCTGCCCATTTGCGGAACATCTCTTTCCACTTCTGCTCAAGAGCGGCATCTTTTAATAGCTTTTGCTCAAAGAACGTATAGACCGACTGAGGGACATAGAATTCCTCTTCAGGAAGGCCAAGCGCCTTCTTTGTCAGCTCCACTTCCTCAATTCCAAGCGGTGATCCGTGGACCTTATGCGTTCCGGCTTTATTTGGAGAGCCCTTACCAATAATTGTTGGCATGTAGATCAACACCGGCTTTTTTTGCTTATCGCGGATCTCTGTAAACACCTGCTCCATCCGCTCAAAATCATATCCATCCATTTCATAGACATCCCATCCATACGCCGTATAGCGCATCTTGGTGTCTTCCGAATCAGAATCCGCTAAAAACCCATCCAATGTCACCTTGTTCGCATCGTAAATCAACACGAGATTATTTAAGCCCAAATGGCCTGCCAAGGAACTTGCCTCCGCAGACACCCCTTCCATCAAGCAACCATCCCCTGCTAAGCAATAGACCTTAGCTGTAAATAGAGGAAACTCGACGCTATTGAATTTGGCACCTAAAATTTTGAGACCAAGCGCCTGACCCACCGCATTTCCAACCCCTTGTCCCAATGGTCCTGTCGTCGACTCTACCCCTGGCGTAATATGATATTCAGGATGCCCTGGCGTTTTTGAGTGGCTCTGACGAAACTTCTTAATCTCATCCATCGACAGGTGAAATCCTGATAAATGGAGCAAAGAATAGAGGAACATCGACCCATGTCCAGCAGACAACACAAACCGATCTCGGTTGAGCCATTTGGGGTTTTTCGGATTATGACGCAGCACAGTCCCATAGAGAAAAGCACCGAATTCCGCACAGCCCATCGGCAACCCCGGATGCCCAGAATTTGCCTTTTGAACTGCCTCCATCGACAATTCACGAATCGTATTAGCGATCTTCCCTAACTGCTTCTTGATCTCTGGTTCCATGCAAATCACTCCTTAAGGTCTTTAGTGTCTTTCAAAAAGATTCAACATACCAAAGAGGCGGGGTGAAATGCAAATCAAAATCTTCGAGGATGGGGCTCTTGGGCGATTGTCCATGGAATCGAGGCGTTGGTAAAACATAAAAATAAAGAAATTTATTTACACGAAAATGGCAGTGTTTTAATTTAAAAAAAGTAAACCCCACAACATAAGGAAGAATAATTATTCCAATTCAAGGACCCAGCGCCCCTCAAGAACCTTTACCCTTTTTTCATTCGAACAAACAAGCCGACGACGCCATAAAGCAATTTTCAGGAGCGAGTGTTATCGGCGGCACCTGTTACATCGATATGGGGGAATTTCAAATGTGGCCAGTAGCGGGGAACCTCACTGACACTGCTACGCTTCAATCGAAGTTAGCTGCCTTATATTCGACTCTAAACAAAGAGGGAGTTAATCAAATCAACCTATCCTTTTCTCAATTGCCCAACATCCCAAATTTAGACAATCAAACAGCATCCCAAGCTACTACCTCTGATACTCTTTTACCCTGGGCCCAATCTCATATGTCTTCCGATCCCTCTATGAGCCCTTTAAAGTTTTTGTGTACTCAAGCACATACCGCAGGAATTAAAGTTGATCTCTCCTTCGGAGGAGAATCTGCATCTGAAAACCCTGCTGACATGACAATCCCTGGAGATGGAAAACAGACAGCTAACACTCTTAGCCCAACTTCAACGGACATCCTCCAGTCCTGGAATTTCATAACTCGTTATTAACAAGTCAGTTGCTTTTACTTTTGGCTTTCTTGACAAATCATAACCCGTTGATTATCAACGTTCCATTTCTCGAAACGCATTTGTAGTGGATGAATTT
>CAMAVL010000112.1 GCA_945861735.1 Chlamydia trachomatis | reverse complement strand
ATCATTCCCAATTTCAGACAAAATTGTTAATGCTGTGCTAGCGTCAATACCTGGGAGCCTTGTTAAATCAACTCCAAATTTTTGATGCAGGATAGTGCGCAAATCGAATGGGTAACAATTTTTTTTATTTTTTTGTTTTAATTTAGACTGAATTACAGGTAATTGAATTTTTTCAATGTCGAGAGCATTGTCATAGGAAGCTATGAATTTTTCGATCTCCTTGTCGCATTCTTGTATTTTTTGATGATAAAAGTCATAGAGCTCTAGAGCTTGTTTTAAGGTGAAAAGATGTTCTTCTCGGTAGTTTCCATTGAGAGCTTTAACAATTGTTGTTTTGGAATTCAAGCATCTAGGATCTCTATGTTCGGCTAATTTGTCGGGATCTCGCTCTCCCTTTACAATTGCTCTGATGATTTTCATGCCAGTTGTTCCAGTGATGTCTCGAATAACGTGATGCAACTGAAGATTCATTTGCGTTAGGGATTTTTGAATGTGTAGGATATGGGGAGATAAATGTTGGATGAGCATATGCCGATGTCTTAAATACCCTCTTAGGCGCACGGTTTGGTCATCAGGTCGAAATGCTCCGCTTAACAAGCCATATGTATGCAATTGTTGAATCCATTGACAGTCTAAAATATCTGTTTTACGACCACTGACATTTTTTATGTGTCTTGCATTTACAAGAACACATTCTATGCCATTTTGCTCTAAGAGTTCATAGACAGGAATCCAATAAACTCCCGTTGATTCCATTGCAACTGTTGTAATTTTACAGTCTTTTAGCCATAATACAATGCTTTGAAGGTCCTCTGTAAATGTCTTGAACATACGTACAGGTTGAGGATCTCGATCGGGAGGTATTGCAACGGCATGCTCTCGAGCACCGATGTCTATTCCGGCGGCATTAAGATTTAGCTGTTTTAACTGCTCTGCTGCCTCGGCAATGGTTGATTTAACTGGTTTTAGTGAGGTTTTTTTCTTCATGACGCATCTCCTTTTAATTGCGGTTGTGAAAAGCTTGCAATTTTAGAGGTGCGTCACTTTAATCTCCAATATTCCGTGTTATTTCTTGTGGTGTAGGGCGAAGCCATTGAGGAGCTCTTGCATAACCTCTTCTCCGTGCCCGGATAAATTCTTAAGGTCTATGTCAATGACTGTCTGGATGTCATTCTCATACAAGTGATTTGCCAGTGCTTGGATTGCCGTATGACAGCTCTTTCCTGGTCTGAATCCATGTGAGCATTCCAAGAATAGCGGCTCATAGATGCTTTCTAGCACTTTCTGCGTCATTTTTTGTACAATCTTATCTTCCAGATTGCTAATCCCTAATGGTCTCGTGGCCCCCGGTTTTCCTTCCTTGGGTATGAGAACTTCTCTTACCGGGCCGGGTCGGTAGGCCATCTTCTTCATTTGGGTCATTAGCTGTTCGATATTGCCATGAAGATTGACTCCATAGGCCATTTTTGTTACGCCATCTACTCCAACTGCCTTGTCTTTATCAAGTTCGTGGAAGCATTCAATGAGTGACTCCTGATTGAATAGGTGCATTAGCTTGACAAAGTCACATTAGACAAAAACTTTTTTTGGCGTGAAAGCCCCAGGGATCGAATAGCGCAAACGGGGTTGTATTATTCAATACTAGCCCCATTTGCGCTATTCGATCCCTGGGAGCTTTGACGCTCAAAAAAAAGTCTTGTCTAATATGACTTTGTCAAGATAAATTAGTATTTTACTGAAACGGTAATAATGATAAAAACAAGTAAAAAATTTCAAAAGGCGCTTTTCATTTTTAGAAGAGACTTGCGCTTAGAAGATAATACCGGGCTTGCTTTTGCTCTTGAACATGCTCAAGAAGTCATCCTTTGTTTTATTTTTTCCCCTGAACAAATTGAACATAACCCTTATCGAAGCGACCACTGCCTACAATTTATGATTGAGTCTTTGGAGGACTTAGAAAAGGATATAATCGCTAAAGAGGGAAGGCTTTACCTGTTTTATGAGAAACCGGAAAAGATTGTTGCGGAATTGATTAAAAATCAGCATATAGATGCTGTAATTGCGAACCGAGACTATACACCGTATAGCATCAAGCGTGATCAGAAAATCGACGCGACATGTAAAAAATTGGGAGTATCCTTTTGTTCTTTCGATGATGCTCTCTTGCATTCGCCGGATCAGACTCTAAAAAGGGATGGAAAGCCTTACACAGTATTTACCCCCTTTTATCGCAATGCCATGCGTTTGGATGTAAAGCTACCTGTTACTTATCGATACAAGAATTATTACTCCAACTCTATTCCTCTTGCTGCAGGTAGCAAACTCTATAAGACGATCCTTCCTAAGCGCCTTCTTCCACCGAGTGGGGGAAGAGCTGCCGCTTTAAAGATTTTAGAGAAAATGGAGCAGTTTTCTTACTATGAGTCATTGAGAGATTTTCCTTCGGAGCAAGGTACAACGCATCTCTCTGCACATCTTAAATTTACCACTTGTTCGCCACGAGAAGTGTACTGGGCGATATCCAGACAATTAGGAGCTTCTTCGACTCTGATCCGGTCCTTATACTGGCGAGATTTTTTTACTTCGATTGGATTTTACTTTCCTCATGTTTTTTCAGGTGCTTTCCATGCTAAATTTGATCGCCTTCAGTGGAGCCATGATGAACAAATGTTTAGGAAATGGTGTGAGGGGAAGACGGGATTTCCTATCGTAGACGCAGGAATGAGAGAGATGAATCAGACAGGGTTTATGCATAATCGTGTGCGAATGATTGCGGCTAGCTTTCTCGTTAAAGACCTCCATATTGATTGGAGGTGTGGCGAGAGGTATTTTGCGCAAACACTTATTGATTATGATCCTGCAGTAAATAATGGGAATTGGCAGTGGGTAGCGAGTACAGGCTGCGATGCTCAGCCTTATTTTCGCATCTTCAATCCCTGGACGCAGGCCGTGAAGTTTGACCCTAATTGTTTGTATATTAAAAAATGGATACCCGATTTGGCCTCACTCCATCCTGAAATAATCCACAAATGGCATCAAGAAAAGTATCATAGCCAATGTGCATCCTATCCGACTCCAATCGCCGATCATGCCAAAGAATCCAAAATCGCTCTTTCACTATATAGAGGGAGTTGCATAACTCACTTTGGAGACCAAATTTGATGATTTTAACGTCGGTTCTGTTTTTCGCAAATTGACATATCCTATTGGACATAGGCGATTTGCGAAAAATCCGAATCCGACGTTAAAAGCGCAGATTTGGGTTTCAAATGGAGTTTTGCAATTCCCTCTAAGAACTATTCCCTCTCAATCTCGACTTTGCAACTTTTTCTGGCCCCTCTCGCAGATAGAGCTCAGAAAAAGTTACAAAGTCGAGTCAATCCTAACAAATTCAAATCTACTTATTTTTTGATTTTTGTCAAGAACTTATTTCATAAACAGCCCTAACTTTCTGGATAAAGCTTATATTGCGCAGTAACGCTTCCAAAAACGCTTCCAGCCACTTATTTTTCTAGAACTCTTTTTTTTCTCAACCCTATTTCTCATCGAATGCTTAGACCGACTCATTTTTTTTGCTTTCATGACTCATTTCCTTAAACTAATAATGTTGATGCAACTTGATATCTTCAGGACGAACAGAGGAAACTCCATCGGAGGCCTCTTTCGCCTCATCACGCAACCCTCCGTGACGACTGCGCGTGCGATGGGTCTTTAAAGTGACCTTAGACGCTTTTTTTCGATTAATGCGCTTATTTAACGATTTCATTATTTAATCCCCCCAAAGGCCCGATCCCACAACCCTGCCCTCTTAAGTTCATGCTATTATTATTTAAACTAATTTTCAAGCTTTATTAATTGATTAGTTACAAAAACAACAAATTAACAACAAGAAACAAACTAAACAGCAAACTTAATTACATAACCAATCCAAGCAAATTCCATGTCAGATTCTCTTTTTAGTCTCTAAATTCCAAAATTCGATTGACTTAGAAACAAAACTTATCTTATCATCTCATTTTTTCCTCTCTATAGCGTTCTAATCTTGAGCGCTTTTAGGGACATCGTGCACTTTTCAGGAGGTCAAATGTACGCAATTATCGAAACCGGCGGAAAACAATTTCGAGTTGAGAAAGGGGATGTGATCGATGTTGAACTCATCGAAGCACAAGACGGCAAAGTAGAATTTAAAAACGTCCTTTTCATCCACACAGGCAGCGTAACAAAAATTGGAAATCCCAATCTCGGGACATCCGTCGTTCAAGGGGAGCTTCTCTATGAAACGCGCGGACCTAAGGTTATCGCTTTTAAATATAAAAGACGCAAACCCTTCCGTCGCAAAGTAGGGCACAGACAGCGCTATTCACGTATTAAAATCACTGACATCGTAGGTTAAGGAGATTTGGAATTATGGCTCATAAGAAAGGACAGGGTTCGACCCGCAACGGAAGAGATTCCCAATCACAAAGACTTGGTATTAAGGCAACTGGCGGACAATTTGTCACAGCTGGAAGCATCATCGTTCGTCAACGAGGCACAAAATGGCTTCCCCACCGCAATGTAGGCGTTGGACGTGACGACACTCTCTTTGCCCTCATTGATGGCGTAGTGACTTATCGCAAAAGCGCTCGGACCCATGTTTCTGTATTACCTGCAGAAGTAGTGACGGCGTAAACTTTTAGGAGATCAACTCGTGTTTGTCGATTCAGTTAAAGTCACTTTACGCGCTGGAAAGGGTGGAAATGGCGTCGTCGCATGGCGTCGCGAAAAATTCATCCCAAAAGGCGGTCCAGTTGGTGGGAACGGCGGCAAAGGCGGGGGGATCCTCCTAACAACAGACAGTCATACCCCTTCTCTAGAAGGATTTCGCAATCGGCGTATTCTAGTAGCAGAAGATGGGATCCCAGGCGGCGGAGCCCTTAAACAAGGGCGTAATGGGGTCGATCTCGTCCTCAAAATCCCCTGTGGCACTCTGGTTAAAGATGTTAAAACAGGCGCCGTTCTTCACGATTTTACAGAGAAAGGGCAAGAGCTCATGATCTGCAAAGGAGGTCGTGGAGGTCGCGGGAACGCCTGCTTTAAGTCCCCTACCAACCAAGCTCCAAACATCTGCACTTTGGGCACTTCGGGAGAGAGCTGTGAAATTGAGCTCGAGCTCAAACTCATCGCTGACATCGGTCTCATTGGAATGCCCAATGCCGGCAAATCCACTCTGATGTCCCAGATCACAAAAGTGCGCGTGAAGATTGGAGCTTACCCCTTCACAACGCTATTTCCTAATTTAAGCTATATTCAATTCACTGATGCATCTCGCGTTCTCGTTGCCGACATCCCTGGAATCATTGAAAATGCCCACCTGAACAAAGGCCTTGGAATTGCCTTCCTCAAGCACATCGAGCGCTCCGCAGCCTTAGTTTTTGTCATCGACAGTACAGGAATTGAAGGAAGAGACCCTTATGATGACTTCCTCACGTTAAGAAATGAACTGAGAGAATATCGCCCTGAGCTCCTTGACAAACCGTTCCTCGTGGCTCTGAATAAAATTGACTCTGAAGAAGCGGCGGAACAAATCGTTGCCTTTAGAGAAAAATATACATTCCCCCAAGAGACCCTCTTTGAGATCTCCGCCATGAATAATATCGGCCTCGATCCTCTAACTGATGCAATGAAAGCGCTTAAATTGCCGACTCCAATTCCAGCTGTTGCAGAAATCAACTCCTAAGAGTTAACGGCTTTAAAAACACGACATGTGCGCTAATGTAGGCGTTGGAAGTGACTACACTCTCTTTGCTCTCATTGATGGCGTAGTGACTTATCGCAAAAGCGCTCGGACCTATGTTTCTGTATTACCTGCAGAAGTAGTGACGGCGTAAACTTTTAGGAGATCAACCCCGTGTTTGTCGATTCAGTTAAAGTAACTCTCCGCGCTGGAAAGGGTGGGAATGGCGTCGTCGCATGGCGTCGCGAAAAATTCATCCCAAAAGGCGGTCCAGTTGGTGGTAACGGCGGCAAAGGCGGGGGGATCCTTTTAAAAACAGACAGTCACACCCCTTCTCTAGAGGGATTTCGCAATCGGCGCATTCTCGTTGCAGAAGATGGCATCCCAGGTGGTGGAGCTCTTAAACAAGGGCGTAATGGGGTCGATCTCGTCCTCAAGATCCCCTGCGGAACGCTTGTTAAAGACGTTAAAACGGGCGCCGTTCTTCACGATTTTACAGAAAAAGGACAAGAGCTCCTAATCTGCAAAGGAGGCCGTGGAGGCCGTGGAAATTCCTGCTTTAAGTCTCCTACGAACCAAGCCCCAAACCATGCCATCATCTACCGTATTAATTTTGATTGCATCTGTACCTCGCATTTCATTCGGTTTGTCCGTAATGATCGTACCGTCATGGAGATTGGGTTCTCCCTGAACCTGTCTTGATGGAGAAAGAAGGCGATTTTCTCTCATAAGCCTTAACACCCTCTCTTTTCCAACGATGACAGACTGGCGTCTGACACGGG
>CAMAVL010000111.1 GCA_945861735.1 Chlamydia trachomatis | reverse complement strand
TCTGAGAATTTTGACAGCGTCGGCTTTGCATCAAAATTTTAGTCTTCGCTTAGCGCCTTGCTTGAGCGGCAATGGTCGCTCGTTCCAGACAAAATTTTTTGAGCAGCCTCCTTGTCAAAAAATCTCAGATTCAGCTGTAACGAGTATATTATTCTTGCCGGGATTGAATTGAAACATTATGCTAAAAAAAGGTCTATTTGGAAACTTTTGTTTTATAGAGGGAATTGCAAAACTTCAATTGGTCCCAAGTGGAGTTTTGCAATTCCCTCTTATAGCTTCATTATTCAGGCGATTATGTATAAAATATTTTTGTGCTTTTTGTGTTTCTTTTGCGCGTATGGATATGCAGTGGATCAGGAAATCGGATCTCAAAAGAAAATCCTCGTTCTCTCAAGTAAAGGGGGGTATGGACATGCTGCAGCTGTTAACTCATTGGAAAGACTCCTAGGAGATGGATATGTTTTGCAGGTCGTTCATCCAATTGATCATATGCTGAGATCCTCAGGCGTTAGTTCTGGAGAGCAGTGGTATAATCTGATGCTAGCTAAGGGATGGATCCGCTCGATGAACTTTTTGGCGAGAAGAATGGCTCCTTATTTTTTTTGCTCGAATGAAGAAAAGCTCGAAAAGATTATCCACGCCTGTATCGAAGAGCATCACCCAGAACTTGTTATCTCTGTCATTCCTTTTATCAATTATCCTGCATCGGAAGCTGCTCGTAAGGCAGATCTTCCCTATTTAGTGATTACAACAGACAATGATTTGCGTAATTGGTCCTATGGATTAGAAAAAATTAAACATCCCCTTTTTCAGATTACAATTGGCGCTGACTTGCCAACAACTCGGGATGTTTTATTGAGAAAAAATATTCCAGAATCCTGTATTCAAACAATTGGTCTTCCATTAAGACCTGATTTTATCGATTACAGCACAGAAGCGGATTTAAGAAAGGAATATCAAATCTCTCCAGAAAAACCTGTGATCCTTGTGATGATGGGCGGAGCTGGAAGTACGAGTGCCTATGATTATGCACGTAAAATTGGGGCACTCGATCTTTCAACCCATTTGATTATTTGTACAGGGCGCTATGAAAAGCTGAAAAAAGATCTTGAAAAGATCGAATTGCACCCTTCTAATTCGATGACGATTATTGGTTTTACAGATAAAATCGCAGATCTCATGGCTATGGCCGACCTCATTATTACAAAGCCTGGTCCCGGAACGATTAATGAAGCAATTGCAATGCAACTACCCGTTATTGTCGATAACACAGAGGTCTCCTTATTTTGGGAAAGAGCAAATACAGATATGATCACGCGCTATGGGATTGGCCAAGGGATTAAAAACCTAAAAACATTGGAAGCGACTCTAGAAGGGTATCTCGGTGAGGGAGCAGTGCGCGAGGGGATCAGGAAGTCATTCGCAGCGCTTCCCCCCAATCTCTTTCACGAAAAAATTAAAGAGGTGATCGATGGCTTATTAGTTCCTCGAGAGCCGGGGCTGATTGCAATGGAAGACTCATATATCCCGACGGACAGCTCTGAATCCACAACCCTTGATTAGACGGGGATACCCAAAGTATTCGATGATGGGCCATTTGCGACAGACTGTCGGTCGTAAATGGTACTGGCCGCAAGATCCATTGCCCTTAAGATGACGACATCCCATCACTAAGACCTTTTTTCCATTCGATTCATAGACCTGGCGGCTTCGAGGATAAAATCCTAAAATCTGCGTATTCCATAAAAAATAAGCTTTGCCGAAAAGTCCTTTCGGCTCAGAAACTAAGATGTAGTGGCAGCAATTGCCCCTTTTTAGGCATTGCCCTTCCTGAACAAAGGGAGGACGAATCAGCTTTCTTGCAACTTTTTGAGCAAATAAATCTAAAAGAATAAAGGGGAGAAATGCGATCCGTATCGGGAAACGGATCCAGCCGGGTAAGAATTGACGAGGGATACCCCCTAGAGGCTCTTTGGGGATCTCCGTCGCTGCTTCCGCTCGCGCTAAAATTTCTTCTAATGAGGGCTGTTCGGGTTCGGAGATGATTTTTAACATAAGGGCCTTGCGCGTCGGGTTGTGGAGGAGTATAATCCAAGCCTCCCAATTTTTAAAATGTAAGCTTTATGAAAAAATATTTTTTTATGTTTCTAGCCCTTTCTAGCCACTCCCTCTTTTCAGCTCAAGAGGAATACCCCGTTGTGATTTTGGGCTCGGGAGTCGGCGCTTTGACATCAGCTATCTATTTAGGACGATCGAATAATGCTCCCCTAGTGATCTCAGGAAAAGTGCCAGGCGGTGCCATCACTCAATCTCATAATGTGCAAAATTGGCCAGGGGAAATGGAGATCTCTGGATTGGATCTCACTGAAAACATGGAAAGACAAGCAGCACAAAATGGGGCTCTCATACGTAAAGAAGTGGTTGTGTCTGTCGATTTCAGCAAGCGTCCCTTCATTATTACGACACAAGATCTATTTGGAAATCCAAAAGAGGTTAAAACAATCAAAGCCCAAACCTGTATCATCGCACTTGGAGCCACGCCTAATGTATTAAATATTCCAGGAGAGAGCCTTTATTGGTCGCGTGGTGTTTATTCCTGTGCCGTATGCGATGGAAGCCTATATAAGGATAAGATCGTAGCTGTTGTGGGTGGGGGAGATGCGGCAATCCTAGAGGCAGAGTATTTATCAGGTATAGCCAAAAAAGTGTATGTCCTCGTGCGCAAAGGGCAATTTCGCAGTATCGAACAGAAAAGGATCGATGCACTGATTGATCGAGCTAATGTGGAAATTCTCTATCAAACACAAGTACGAGAAGTGAAAGGAGATGAAGAAAAAGTGACCCATCTTACTTTGCAACAGGGAGAATCAAATCAAAAGCTCCCTGTAGATGCCCTCTTTCTAGCAATTGGCGCTAAACCCAATACCGCTCTTTTTGTGAATCAGCTTGACTTAGACAAAAACGGATATATCCAATTAAAGAAAACCCAAGAGACTTCCATCGAGGGGG
Organism: Chlamydia trachomatis; assembly: GCA_945861735.1. GTDB lineage: Bacteria > Chlamydiota > Chlamydiia > Chlamydiales > Rhabdochlamydiaceae > CAMAVL01. Next base: position 3,536 of record CAMAVL010000111.1, on the reverse strand, counting down.
TCTTTGCAGTAGGGGATATTGCAGATCCTCAATTTAGACAAGCGATTACTGCAGCGAGTGACGGGGCAAAAGCTGCCATACAAGTTCAAAATAGACTAGCGCAGCAAGTGAAATCGACTGCGAAGACCTCCTCAATTGCCCGGGTTGAAACTCCAATTGTTTCCGTTTTAGAAATTCAATCGCAAGAGCAATTAAAGAAAGCATTGCTCAGTTCCAAGGGAATTGTTTTTATCGATTTTTATTCTACCCATTGCGCTCCCTGCCGCCAGTTCGCTCCGCTGTATGAATCGTGGGCCAACCGCTTTCAAGAGAGAGTCACCTTTCTAAAAGTGAATGCAAACCAAGGAAGAGCGCTTCTGGAAGCTTATCAAATCAGAGCCGTTCCCACTCTTGTAATTTTGGATGGAGAGGGGAATCTCATTCGCAAGGTCAGCGGGAACTTCCAAGGCATCGAAGAAAAGCTGCACCAGTTGTCAAATGGGGAGTCTCCTCGGTTTTAGGATTTTTTAATGTGTTTAAGATCAGTGACTTGCAGTTTTTTATTTTCATTAATATGCTCAAAACAGACAAATGCTCGTTTTGAGCATATTGAATTGACTAAATCCTTATGCTCATTTAATATAGGCTATATGAAGCCATTTGTCGGAAGATCTAACGAATTACGAAACCTAGAAGACCTATCCCAATCGGGAAGGGCTTGCCTTGTTGTCCTGAAGGGGCGCCGCCGGATAGGGAAAAGTCGTCTCGCTGAAGAGTTTGGAAAGGGAAAAGAGTTTTTGTCTTTTAGTGGGTTGGCCCCTGTTAAAGGGGTCACAGCACAGGATCAAAGGGATGCATTTGCGCGCCAATTAACAACGGAGCTTAACCTTCCCCCTTTTACTTTTACAGATTGGAGCAATGCTTTTGCTCATCTTTCAATGGGTCTTATAAAAAAAAAGACGGTGATTCTTTTTGACGAGATTTCATGGATGGGTTCGAAAGACCCGACATTTACCTCAAAATTAAAAGTTTGGTGGGATCTCGCCTTACAGAATCATCCTTCAGTTATTCTTATCTTATGTGGATCCATTTCAACGTGGATCGATAAAAATATTATCAATAGCACGGCCTTTTTTGGGAGAGTTTCTCTCTATTTGGAACTGACCGAATTATCAATTCCTCAATGTAGAGAATTATTAAATCTCCAGGGGTTTAAGGGCTCAGATCTTGATTTTTTTAAGATTCTTAGTGTAGTGGGTGGAGTCCCCTGGTATCTTGAACAGATTCAGACGCATCACAGTGCTGATGAAAATATTAAACGTCTCTGTTTTGAAAGAAACGGTCTTTTGGTTCATGAATTTGACCGCATTTTTAATGATCTGTTTAGCTCAAGAGGAGCGGTTTATAAGCAAATCATTAAACTATTAAGCCAGGGAATGAAAACTCTAGCGGCTTTGCGCAAGACGATGGCTTACCCTTTAAGCGGGACCTTGAGCCAACATCTTAAAAGTCTTGAAATCTGTGGATTTATTAGCAAACATCCCGATTGGTCTTTAAAAACGGGAAAGCCCGGGAAGTTGACGCTCTATAGACTCTCTGATAATTATCTTCGCTTTTATATCCATTATATCGAACCTAACCTTGCAAAAATTGAACAAGGGTCATTCCTAGAGGTTTCTCTTTCTAGCCTGCCGGGATGGGAACCGATGCTTGGATTTCAACTTGAAAATCTTTTATTAAAAAATAGGTCTTTGATTTACAAGGCAGTGGGAATTCAATCACAGGATGTCGTCGTTGATAATCCCTATTTTCAAAAGGCCTCGAAAAGAGCAAGGGGATGTCAAATCGATTATCTCATTCAAATGCATTCCAACACCCTTTTTATCTGTGAGATCAAAATGCGTCGCCGGGAATTGGGCGTTGAAGTAATTGATGCAATGAAAACTAAAATAGCAGCTTTATCTCTTCCCAAAGGATTTGGAATTTCTCCAATCCTGCTTCATCTAGGACCGATCTCTGATAGCCTCCTAAGCAATCGCTATTTTTACCGGATCATTGACATCGCTGATCTTTGAGGTTAGAGGGAATTACAAAACTCCATTTGGGACCCAATTCGCGCTTTTATAGTGGATTAAATTTTACATGATAAAATCCATCCGCATCTTTTTGCGCAGAACTTCGTGTTCGAACTCACCGACATGAGATAAGTCCCCTCGTTCTCCACACGAAGTTTTACACAAAAATCTTACGGCCGATTTTATCATCTAAAAATTAAACCACTATAACGTCGGATTCGGATTTTTCGCAAATCGCCTATGTCCAATAGAATATACTCGTTACAGCTGAATCTGAGAATTTTGACGACGTCGGCTTTGCATCAAAATTTTAGTCTTCGCTTAGAGCCTTGCTTGACCGGCAATGATCGCTCGTTCCAGACAAAAATTTTTGAGCAGCCTCCTTGTCAAAAATTCTCAGATTCAGCTGTAACGAGTATATGTCAATTTACGAAAAACCGAACCGACGTCAAAATCATCAAATTTGGTCTCCAAAGCTTCAGTTATGCAACTCCCTCGTTAAAAGAACTTATTTTTTCTTAGTTAAAAATCGAGCAGATGTACTACATTCAAAAGGAATTCCTCTCAAAGACAGGCCTCCTGAATGACGAAGTTTAAGATTTTTTTTCTTTTCCTCTGTGTCCTTTGTTGTATCTCTATAGGTTCGAACTCTCTTTTTGCAGAGGAAGTTCCAATTCCGCCGTCTGTTAGCACTTCAGGATCTCCTTTAACAATGCCAGGCCTTCCAACGCCTGGTGTGATTCAAGAGTTAACCGCGATTACGGCGCTGACGCTTTTGCCTTATGCGATTATGCTGCTCACATCCTATATCAAAATTGTCATTGTTCTTTCTCTTTTGCGCAATGCTTTAGGCGTGCAGCAATCGCCGCCCAACCAAGTGCTTAACGGAATCGCTCTTCTAATGACGATCTACGTCATGTTTCCAACGGGGCTTGCGATGTATAAGGCGGGAGAGAGTTATATCAAAGAAAATGAGCCAACGGAGCTTTTTTCTGCAGATAGCGCGGAATTTATGATCGGAGTCATGGATCGGAGCAAAGAGCCTTTGCGCGAATTTTTACAAAGAAACACCCTTGGAAAGCATATGGCAAGCTTTTATCAGCTCGCCTATAAATCGTTTCCAGAAGAATTTCGGACAAGCTTAAAGCCAACCGATTTCATTGTTCTTGTTCCCTCATTTATTACGACACAGCTTAAAAGCGCCTTTGAAATTGGGGTGCTGATTTACTTGCCATTTTTTGTCATCGACTTGGTGACCTCAAATATTTTGCTCGCGATGGGAATGATGATGTTATCGCCCCTTACGATTGCCTTGCCGCTTAAATTGTTATTGATTGTGATGGTAGATGGGTGGACTTTAATTATTCAGGGACTTGTATTATCTTTTCGTTAGAGAAGCTCGACTTTGTACAATTTTTGGCGAGAGTTCTATAAGATTTTGGTTTGAAGCGAGTTGCAGAACGCAGGACAGCCCTGCGTTCT
>CAMAVL010000110.1 GCA_945861735.1 Chlamydia trachomatis | reverse complement strand
CGCCAAAGCCCCGGGGATCGTCGATCTTAAGTCGCCCCATATTGTTAATATGGGGCGACTTAAGATCGATGATCCGCGGGAGCTTTCGCGCAGGTCCAAATCCAAGTTTCAGGCCGACTGCAGTATAAATACCCCACGACGATATGCGGCAATGGTCGCTCGTTCCAGACAAATTTTTTTGAGCAGCCTCCTTGTCAAAAATTCTCAGATTCAGCTGTAACGAGTATATATACTGCGCGCGATTAATAGATGGACTTTTTTTTCTGAAGAATAGTATACACTCTTTAATCTAGAAACGGCAGTTGGAGACGGCAAAATAATGGTACACTCAATTGGATTTTACACCTGCGAGTATAAGACAAAAGAACCTTCCGAAGCCCGATCTAATTCCTTCAATGACTCAGATATAAAAATACAAGCCCTTAAAGAAAGAATTGGAGCCTTGGATCTGGTCGATCAAGGAGCTAGTTCCCCTGTATTAAAACCTGTTGCTGAAAATGCAAGCGAAGACCACTCTCTTTCCCTAGGTCCACAAAGCCTAGAAAATCTTAAAACACAAGCAGAGCAAGGAGATGCAACAGCCCAGTATAATTTAGGAATGCATTATTACAACGAACCCCCAACTTCTAAAAACATTCAAGAAACCATTCGACTTTTAACACTAGCAGCAGATCAAGGGGCGCCTCAAGCCAATTACAATTTGGGAGTTTTTTATTTAAACGGAATTAAAATCAAAAAAAGCATCCCTCAAGCACTCCAATTCCTTCGACAAGGGGCAGATCTTGGATACGCCAAGTCTCAATATAGCCTAGGCTGCTGCTATGAAAAGGGAAGTGGCGTCAATTTAGACTTCCGAGAAGCCGTCAAATACTTTCAACTGGCAGCCGATCAAAAAAATTCTCGGGCTCTATATAAATTAGGCTGCTACTATGAATACGGAATAGCCTTCGAGCAAGACTTTAGCCGAGCAGCTCAACTCTTTCAAGAGGCGGCAGCTGAAGGAAACTTTCCGGCGCTAGAGAAATTAGACAACTACTACGAACGAGACACAATCGCTAATCTAGACCTCAAGCAGATAATCACATCCTTTCAACTGAGGGTAGATCAAAAAAATTCTCAGGCTCTATATAAATTAGGCTGCTACTATAAAGAAGGCAAAGTCATCAATCAAGACTTCAGCCTAGCAGCCAAATTCTTTCAACAAGCAATGGACATTGGACACCTTTTTGTCGAATCCGATTTGGCTATTTGCTATTATAACCTGGGAATGATTGAAAGAGACTACAGCCAAGCGGTCAAATTCTTTCAACAAGCAATGGATCTTGGAGACCTTGATGCTCAATACCAGTTAGGCATCTATTATGAGTTGGGAAAGGGTATTGATAAGAATATTCAAAAAGCGGCTAATCTCTTTAAGTTAGCGGTTTACAAACAACATGTTGATGCTCACTACAAATTAGGTTACTTATATGTAGAAAAATCCTCCAGGCCGGAGGATACCCTTCCTTCAAACTTGCGAAAAACAGCCGGTCCTTCGAACTTGCGAAAAACAGCCGGTCCTCCGGACTTGCAAAACACAGCTATTCCTTTGAACTTGCGAAAAACAGCCGGTCCTCCGGACTTGCAAAACACAGCCATTCGTCCAGACTTGCGAAAAACAGCCATTTATTTTAACCGGGCGAAGCGCATTGATCCCAATATTAGCCCAGAGTTCCTGATAGATTGGCCTTCACAAGAGATCAAAGTAATCAACACTTCCGGGCTTGCTTAAACGTTCATCATCCAGCGTAAAACCCTTAACAACATACTCTTGCAATCTCTCCGTAGCCCACTTTCGAAATTGAACTCCTCTGTGGAAGCGAACGCGATAGCCGATGGCTAGGATCATCTTCAAATCATAAAAATCCACTTCGCGAAAAACCTGGCGATCCCCTTCCATTTGAACTATTCGATATTTTCGAATAGTTGCTTCCGGACGAAGCTCTTCTTCTTTATAAATCTCTTTAATATGGTAATTTACAGTATTTACGCCGACACCAAATATACCCAACTCGGTCATGAACTTGGATTTGGACCTGCGCGAAAGCTCCCGCGGATCGTCGATCCTCGGGGCTTTGGCGCGGTCCAAATTCCAAGTTTCAGGCCGACTGCAGTATAACCAAACGGAGCCATTTTGCAGCCGCACTTCAATACGTTGGCGTCCATCCTCAGTTTGATAAAGCAGAAGTTGACTTGGGACTCTGACATATTACCTTTTATTATACCTACAGACATCTGTATAGGGGAATTCACAAGAGGCATCAACATATAATCCTCCTCCTTTTTAAAGGCATAAAAATCATGCGAAATTATACCAGGTTTCATATATAATCGGGTATAACTTTGTCTGGCTTCTAGAATGTGAATAGCACGAAAATCCTCGATTTTGATATCCTAAGTCAATGTTACTAAAACCTAAAAGCAATCGATTTCCCCTTTTTATTCTTCTTTTGACCAACTTTTTGGATTGGATGAGCATTGGCCTTGTCTATCCTATGTTTTCTTCCATGATCTTTCATGAAGGAACCCATTTTTTTCCGGTAGAAACATCGAGCGTTATTAGAGGGACTTGGCTTGGGATTTTACTTGCTGCGGGACCTCTGGCTCAATTCTTTAGCTCACCAATTATGGGAACGGTCTCGGACCAAAAGGGGCGTAAGCCTCTTTTGAAAAATGGCTTAATCATCATGATTGTAGGTTATAGCATTTGTGCATTGGGAGTTTTTGCTTCGAGTTTGGCTTTATTACTCGCAGGACGTTTGATTGTGGGGGTGGGGACGGGAAATGCCGCCGTTGTCTATGCAGCAATTGCAGATATCAGTAAACCGGAAGAGAAGGCAAAACACTTTGGTCTTGCGAGTATGTCGAGTGGCGTCGGATTTACCCTTGGACCTGTTCTTGGAGGCGCTCTATCTGCTTGGGGGTTTGCGACGCCTTTTCTCTTCTCTATGGTCTGTTCATTCATTAACTTAATGCTGCTCATCTTTTGGTTTTCTGAAACGCATCATGTGAGAAGAGCTGTCCAATTGAGCCTGACGCTTGGTCTTAAAAATTTTGTAAAAGCTTTTCAAGTTCCTGAGCTGAGGGCTCTTTTTTTCTGCTTCTTTTTCTTTTGCGTTGGATGGTCATTTTATTGGGAATTTATTCCTGTAACATGGATCCAAGACTATCACTTAAATTCTGCCCAGGTAGGCAATTTTTATGCTTATGGGGCCGCATTTTATGCCCTGAGTGCTGGTCTTCTCATTCGACCGATTGTCAATCGATTTTCACCACTGCCCGTTTTTTTTGTTGCTCTGGTGTTGCTCTCTCTTGCAATTTTCCCACTTCTTTTGCATGCCGACGTCAATATTTTTTGGGTGTATATCCCAATCCAACAATTTCTGATTGCGATTGTCTTTCCAACGGGGACAACGATCATCTCTAATTCTGTCAAAGAGGATTCACAAGGGGAGATTATGGGGATTTTGCAATCGGTTGACTCGTTTGCTTTTGCCTCAAGTCCTCTATTAGCTGGCTCCTTTGTTGGATTGAGTACCGGAGCGCCAATTATCATCGCAGGAGCGTTCATGCTGCTTGCGAGTCTAGTTCTTTTGGGAAGCTATCGCAAAAAACTTTTTAAGAGATCGTAATTTAAGGAAAAATTTTGTGAATTCGCGAATGAAGAAATTTTTGTCCTATTACAAGCCCTATAAGGGATTGTTTTACGCAGATATGGCATGTGCATTTGTCGTATCGATTATTACCCTAGCGCTTCCATTATGCATTAGATACATCACCCAAAATTTATTAGCGCCAGGCGCTGCCAATGCGCTCAACCAAATCTACATGATGGGTGTCCTCATGCTCGTATTGGTTGTCATTTATACCGCGTGTAACGCATTTACCACTCATCAGGGACATGTGATGGGCGCTCGGATGGAAGGGGACATGCGCAATGAGTTGTTTGAGCATTACCAAAAACTCTCGTTTAGTTTTTATGATGAACATAGAACGGGTCAGTTAATGACTCGGATCTCAAACGATTCGTTTGCCCTTTCCGAATTGTATCATCATGGCCCTGAAGATATCGTGATTTCCTTACTGAATTTTATCGGTGCCTGCGTCATCTTAAGTAGTATCAATGTTAAGCTGACCGTTATCCTCCTTCTTTTTATTCCGGTTATGGGCGTATATGCGTTTTATTTTAGTCAGAAAATGAGGGTGGCGTTAAGAAATAGCAATGACAGGATCGGGGATATTAACGCGCAAGTGGAAGATACACTCTCAGGTATCCGAGTTGTAAAGTCATTTACAAATGAAGAGATTGAAAAGAAGAAGTTTGTTCACGAAAACAACCGTTTTGTTGAGAGCAGAAGAGAGGGTTATAAAAGTGAAACATACTTTTATAACGGTTTGATTATGCTTATCCAACTTATGACGATTGCTGTGGTCGTCTTTGGAGGAGTAGCTATTCTGAAGTCGTCTTTAGATTTAGCCGATTTACTGATGTTTTTACTCTATATTGTCATCCTTATTGACCCGATACAGAGGCTTGGTAATTTTATCCGGCTGTATCAGGAAGGAATGAGTGGTTTTGAGCGGTTTATGGAGGTTTTAGAGGTAGAGCCGGATATCAAAGATGCTCCAGATGCCATGGAACTTAAGAAGACGGACGGAAATATAGAATTTAAAAACGTCAGTTTTAAGTACAAGGAAGGCTATGACCATGTCCTCAAGAACATCTCTTTGAATATAAAAGTTGGAGAATATGTTGCTTTGGTAGGGGCTTCAGGCGTTGGAAAAACAACTCTATGTTCTTTAATTCCTAGGTTTTATGAGGTCAGCAAAGGGGAAATACTGCTCGATGGTCAGAATATTCGTGGGGTTACTTTACGCTCCTTAAGAAGAAATATAGGCATTGTCCAGCAAGATGTGTATCTGTTTTCTGGAACAGTCTTAGAAAATATCCGCTATGGTAAGTTGAATGCAAGTGAGGCGGAAATCATAGCAGCCGCTAAAAGCGCAAATGCCCATGATTTTATTATGGCGCTACCGAATGGATATGCTACAGATATTGGGCAACGAGGCGTGAAGTTATCAGGCGGGCAAAAGCAACGATTGAGTGTGGCGCGTGTTTTCTTGAAAGATCCTCCTATTATTATTTTTGATGAGGCGACGAGTTCTCTTGATAATGAAAGTGAAAAGGCCGTGCAGGATTCGTTGGAAAAATTAACGCATAATCGTACAACACTTGTCATTGCCCACAGGTTATCGACAGTTAAAAATGCAGGACGAATTATTGTCTTAACCGATAACGGAATTGACGAGCAGGGGACGCATGAGGAGTTGCTTGCATTAAATGGTGTGTATGCGAATTTATATAACATGCAGTTAAGAATATAGGAGGCATGGCCGAATGACAACGCAGGAGTCGATCATTCAAACAAGTAGGCTGATTTTAAGACAATGGAGCAGTGATGACTTAGAATCTTTAGCTAAACTGAATGCAGATCCAAGGGTAATGGAATACTTCCCCTCCACTCTAACACGAGAAGCGAGTAATGCATTATTGAAATCTGCATACACTCACATTGAAAAATATGGGTGGGGAAAATGGGCGGTTACTCTTATAGAAACAGGTGAATTCATAGGGCGGATTGGTTTAGAGGAAATAGACTTTCAAGCTTCTTTTTCTCCCAATATTGAACTAGGCTATCGACTGGGCTTTGAACATTGGGGAAAAGGCTATGCATCCGAGGGGGCAAAAGCAGCACTTGAATATGGATTCAACCAGCTCAATCTAAAGGAAATTGTTGCTTTCACACCTATTCAAAACTTGCGCTCTCAACTCGTTATGAAACGCATCGGCATGCATAACAACCCAAGCCATAACTTCGACCATCCAAAACTCGCGGAAGAACATCCGCTAAAAAAGCATGTTCTTTATCGTTTGAGAGCTGTTGAATGGGGAAAAGGTTTATTGTGTATATAAGGAGTCCATAAATGAATCCTATCTTAGTTGCGGAAAATACCGGGATCCAAGCTTGCCGTTACCCACAAGTGTTAATTTAATTTTTTAAAGTCCTTCGACTTGTAACTGTCGCCCGATCTCAACCCCTTTACACAAATCCCGCAGGTGAATCCACCCCTTCCAAATTTTTTGCCATCCAGGATTTCCGTCAGACTTTCTACCCATAAAACCCACTAACATCGCAACCCTTCTCCAGTATTCTCTCACGGTTAAAGGACCTTTTAATCCATAGCCCAACTTCAACGGCTCTCTCTATGAGAACAGCTTAGAAGTTAGGCTATTCGTCACTACATCTTGAATTTACAGAATTGTTTTGGTTGCTCTAAGAATCTGGGATTGCAAGCCTAAAACCTTATATATTTCCGGTTGCTCCTTTTCTGCTTTCGTTGTGCTTCGATGATAGAACGTTTTTCCGCCCTCAGCTTTAGCTTGAATCGTGACCCTTACTCGACTCGATAAGCTCTCACGTATTTTTTTCCAGTGATAATGTATGTTCTTGTTGCTTAATTGGTATAAGCAGTTTTGGATAAGATGATATGCCATAATCGTTATCCACAGATG
>CAMAVL010000109.1 GCA_945861735.1 Chlamydia trachomatis | reverse complement strand
GGCGACTTAAGATCGACGATCCCCGGGGCTTTGGCGCGGTCCAAATTCCAAGTTGCTGACCGAGTTGGGTATACCTTGAATCCCTTATCTTCTGAAATTTTCGATGAATCATAGCATTAGAAAACATGGAATTCTATATAAAAAAATAGACATTATTTTAATAATTCGTTTGAAAACGGATCGAATTGCGGCTGTGAGGCTTGAAAGCGCCTTTGCGTTCACATCTCTTACCTTCTTTTACCATTGACCCAAAAACAACCCCTTAGGTATGCTCTTTCCACATTGTGGCGGTCGTAGCTCAGTTGGTTAGAGCGTAGGTTTGTGGAACCTAATGTCGCGGGTTCGAGACCCGTCGACCGCCCATCTTCTCTTTTCTTTTATATTCCATCTATGATATATCCCGTTTTAAGGCAGGTACATATGACAACCCTCGAATCGTTTATTTTCGGTTTATTGCAAGGCCTTACAGAATTTTTGCCGATCAGCTCGTCAGCTCACCTAAAGCTCGCTAAAATCTTTTTCGGCATTGAAAGCTCGGAAAATCAAGTGATCTTTGACCTTGTATGCCATTTGGGAACGCTTGTCGCAGTTCTTTACTTCTTTAGGCAGGAAATCGTCACCTTGTTTACGACAGAGCGAAAAAAACTCTCATTATTACTCATCGCAACACTTCCGTTGGTGCCGTGTTATCTGTTGTTAAAACCGTTGCGCGATTTTGCCTCAGCCCCTCATTTTTTGGGCCTCTGCATGATCATCACAGGCGGAATCCTCTTTGTAGGGAATCGGTTGCGCATTCGGCAGCTAAGCCCTCCTTCTTTGAAACAAGATATTCACCACGCTTTATGGATTGGGACGATGCAAACAGCAGCTTTAATCCCTGGAATTTCGCGTAGTGCATCGACAATCTCATGTGCTACGGCTCTTGGCTGGACAGCTAAAGACGCTGTTTCGTTTTCTTTTCTCCTTTCGATCCCAACTGTCATCGGTGGTAACTGTTTGGAGCTTTTGAAAATCCTCATTTCTTCAGAAGCGCCTCCGACAATTGCGGTAAATTCCTGTGTAATTGGCTTTACGACCTCTATGATTGTGGGGTTTATTATGATCCGCATCGCGATGGCAATTTTACAAAAGGGGAATTTAAAACCCTTTGCGTGGTATTGTATCATCATCGGCACGCTAACGACCGTTTATATGAATTTTTCTAGGATTTAAAATATGGCAAAAGCTACAGAAAAAAATAAGTCTCCTGTTCACTCTGAAGGGAAAGGGCTTATTTTTCTTGGAATTGCCTGTATCATTTTGCTCTCTTTGCTCAGTTTTCAAATCGATGATTCTGCTAAAAACTTTCTCGGCCTTCTCGGCTGGGGATTGAGCTTTGCACTCAATTGGTTACTGGGCTTAAGTAGTTATCTCCTGATTGTTTTTTTGGGATGGATGGGCTGGCAGCTACTCTTAGGTAAGGAGATCACCTCGCCTGCACTAAAAATCACCTACTTTTCCCTATTGTGCATTTCCATTTCACTCCTCTGTAATCTCTTGGCAGAAAAAGGATCCCCCTTAGCTCAAATCTTTTTAAATCGCATTTACTCGGAATCGATTCTTTTAGATCTCCCCTACCCCCATCGGATGACCCGTTACAATTTGGGTGGAGTGCCTCTTTATTATCTCTATCGCGACTTGCCAACTGTCAACTTGCAACGCATGTTAAGCGATGTCGGCATTGGCCTCACCTTTTCAATCACAGGGATCGTCTCTTTCTTTCTTCTTACGCAATTGCGCATCACATCTATTGTCTTAAAAGTTAAAGACCTTTCAACGCAATTAAAACCCTTATTTCGTAAAGATGCGCCTTTAGATCCGATGGAAATCACTCCGAATAAACCGTTTCAAGAGATTGAACAGACGTTAACAAGGCGCTCGTTGCAACCCATTTATCAGCCCTATAAAGAGGGAACTGCTCCTTTGAAAATTAAAACGATGCATGACAAAGAAGGGGTCGAACATAAAGAGACTACACCTCCACCTGCGATTAAACGACAAAATGCCCTCAATGCGCAAAAAGTCGTCAATGGAGACTTTACAACCTACCAACTCCCACCTGTTTCTCTTCTAAAAAACGCCAAAAAAGTTGACATGCCCTTTCTAAAAAAAGAGGTCAAGCGACAAGCGGAAATCCTAGAAGAGACGCTGCTTAGCTTTGGAATTGAAGCAAAAGTGGGGGAGATTAATTGTGGGCCGACCATTACCTCTTTTGAAGTACATCCTGCAATTGGGGTCAAAGTTCAAAAAATTAAAACCTTAGAAAATGATATCGCGCTCAATCTCCAGGCAAAATCGATCCGGATCATTGCGCCGATTCCTGGAAAAGCAGCTGTCGGCGTCGAAGTTCCTTCCCTTTGTCCTCAAGAGGTGAGTTTTAAAGAGCTCTTACAAAACTATCAGCAGAATCCGCGTAAAATGTTTATTCCACTCCTGCTTGGAAAAACAGTAAACGGGGAAAATGTGATCAGTGATTTAAGTAAAATGCCCCATTGCCTAATTGCGGGAGCGACCGGCTCTGGAAAATCGGTGTGTATCAATACGATTATCATGTCGATTGTCATGAACGCGCGACCTGATGAAATTAAACTCATGATGGTCGATCCAAAAAAAGTTGAGCTCACACCCTATACGCATCTGCCTCATATGATCGCACCTGTCATTACGGAAGCCCATGGAGCCTATGCCGCTTTAAATTGGCTTGTGAAAGAGATGCAAATCCGCTACGAAATCTTAAAACAATTGGGATTGCGCAACATCACTGCCTTTAATAATCGACAACTCAACAAAGAACTCGAATCTTCTTTGAGCATTCCAATCCCTGTAAAAATGTACGCCATTGTTGGAATCATCGATGAGTTTGCAGACTTGATGATGGCTTCAAGTGCGGATCTCGAAACCCCAATCGCGCGTATTGCCCAAATGGCGCGAGCCGTTGGAATCCACCTGATCCTAGCAACGCAGCGCCCTTCTCGAGAAGTGATCACGGGCTTAATCAAAGCAAACTTCCCCACACGGATTGCGTTTAAGGTTGCAAGTCGAATTAACTCCCAAATTATTTTAGACGATGTCGGAGCAGAAAGCTTGCTTGGAAATGGAGATCTCCTCTTTTTACCTCCTGGCTCTTCCTCTCTCATGCGCGCTCAAGGCGCCTATATGAGCGATGAAGAAATCTCTCAAGTCATTAAATTCATCTGCGATCAAGCTCCTCCAAACTATCTTATCGCCTCTTTTGATACGATGCGCCCAGAAGATAGCTCTTCTAGCAGCAACGCGGAAGAAGGCGGAAGAGACAGTTTGTATGAAATGGCCTTTAATCTCGTCATAGAAACAAATGTCGCATCAACGACTTTTTTACAGCGCAAACTTAAAATTGGCTATGCAAGAGCCGCATCCCTGATGGATGAGCTCGAATCGAAAGGAATTATTTCCTCCCAAGACGGCTCCAAACCCCGTAGAGTGTTAGCAGAAAACACTGAAAGACCCTTTTCCACACAAAAAAAAGCGAATCCCCATGAAAGACAACAAGAACTTTTTGAATAAAGTAGAGCAATTTAAACCGAAGATTCCAGTCGATCTTGAAACAGAGAAACAGCTTCTTCCTAGGTTGAAATTCATGGGGCTATTGCTTTTGGGCTTCTCTCTCCTCACATTTGGCTATGCCGCCCTTGAATCCTCCACTTCTCTTTTCAATAATGATGGTTATGATACTCCAGCTGAAATGGAATCAATGGCTGGCCTTGGGTTCACAGAATTCGATCTTTTGGACATGGAACAACTCGAAAAATTTAGCCCTTATGTTGCTGCCGTAGCTTTTGCCCTTGTAGGATTAAGCTGTCTGTTATATTACCAAAGAAAACGGCATCTTTTTCTAAATAATGGCTCTTATGAAAACAGAAAAAAAACAGATCCTCATAGCTGACCCCGATCATAAGACCCACAACAAAATTAAACAATCCCGCCTTGCTAAACACTATCATTTTGAGTCTGCTTTTGAAGGGAGCGAGTGTTTAAAAAAAATAGATAATGCCCCTCCTGATTTAATTCTACTCAATCTCATGCTCCCTCACATTCACGGAATTGAAATCCTAAGAAAGATTAAAACAGATCCCCGTACAGATCACATTGGAATCATCATTACGACCTCCCACATGATGATTCAAAACTACTACTCAGCCCTCATCCAACATGCCGATTATTTTCTCGAAAAACCCTTTGAAAATGAAGCGATCTTCCCCATTTTTAAACTCTTCTTTGAAGGCAAACTTCACCCAGCCCCATTCGTAAGAAAAGACTTTGAACAACCAAAAGGCAAACACTGTTACCTTCCCAAGGTTCATCCACCCACTGCCTATATTAAATTTTGGGGAACCAGAGGCTCCAATCCCGTATCAGGAACAGAGTATATCCGCTTTGGAGGAAACACCTCTTGCCTGGAAGTACGCAACGAAAATGACCTCATTATCCTAGATGCAGGAACTGGGATCCGCCCTCTTGGGATCTCTTTAGAACACTCTAAACCCAAAAACATCCACATCCTCTTTAGTCACACCCATTGGGATCACATCGTTGGATTCCCCTTTTTTCTCCCCCTATACGATCCCAACTGTAACGTCCATATTTGGACCCCCATCGGATTTGAAAAAACAGCACGTGAACTTTTCACCCAGATGCTCGCCTATTCTTATTTTCCAGTCCGTCTCGATGACATCCAAGCAACGCTCTCCTTTAAAGAAATGAAAGAAGGAGAGCCGTTTGAGATTGGAAAGTTTAAAATCAACACCCACTATGCGTTCCATCCGGGAGCTACCCTCTGCTTTAAAATCAGC
This sequence comes from Chlamydia trachomatis, assembly GCA_945861735.1. Classification (GTDB taxonomy): domain Bacteria; phylum Chlamydiota; class Chlamydiia; order Chlamydiales; family Rhabdochlamydiaceae; genus CAMAVL01. The sequence continues at coordinate 1,813 of CAMAVL010000109.1, read as the reverse complement.
ACGGCAAATAAAACATTTGGATACATTACAGATAATGAAATTCTTATGGGATACCATGGACATCCTGGTGCAATCAAGAAATCCGATCCGCTCTTAGCGCCTTACCTGAGCCAGATCAACTTCTTTAAAGATTGCGATTTTCTCATCCATGAAGCGCAATACACACCCAAAGAATACCAAACGAAAGTCGGTTGGGGACACTCCTCAATCTCAAATGCAGCTATTCTTCTGAAAATGGCTGCCGTATCTGAATGGATAGTAACCCATCACGATCCTCAACACAGTGATTCAGATCTTTTGAAAAAAGCCCAATTGCAACAAAATATTCTCGATGACTGCAAGCTTAAATGCCGCATGACGATGGCGTTTGATGACCTAGTGATTCCACTGTCCTAAAGAGGGAATTGCAAAACTCCATTAGACTTCTTGCATAACCTGCTTTGCTTGGAAAAATCGAAGATTTTTTTGTCATTTAAATTCCTGTCGATTAAGACATACACACAGTGTAGACGAATCGACAGGATTTTAAATGGCGAAAAAAGATCGATTTTAACAAGCAAATGAGGTTATGCAAGATGTCTATTAGGGACCAAATTCGCGCTTTTAACATCAGATTCGGATTTTTCGCAAATCGCCTATGTCCAATAGGATATACTCGTTACAGCTGAATCTGAGAATTTTGGCTCAGTAACAAGTGATACAGAAATAAGATTTTTTTAATCCGATTTTCATGCAAATTCTCAGATTCAGCTACGCGCAGTATATGTCAATTTGCGAAAAACAGAACCGACGTTAAAATCATCAAATTTGGGTATCAAAGCTAAGTTATGCAACTCCCTCTAAAGATGATAGAACGACTGATCTGATCTTGAAATGCAATAGACAGCTGTGTCGATGCATTTAATTCATTCAGTTTCTCCTGAATGATTTTTAAAGCCAACTCACCTGAATTACATTCACTTGATAAATGAGCCAAATGAATATGCTTAAGCCCTGGATGAAATACTTGAGCGATGAGCTGCGCGCACTCTTCATTAGATAAGTGTCCTTGCCGACTCAAGACCCTTTGTTTATAGACCATCGGCCGAGAACATGCATGCACCATGGATTGCTGATGATTCGCTTCCACATAGAGGTAATCGCAGCCCTGCAAGGCTTTTGCTACAAGCGTCGATACAAAGCCTAAATCCGCGCAAAACCCCAACTTCATTCCCGCAATGCGCATCGTAAATCCAACAGGATCCACCGCATCATGCTGAATACTAAACGGGCAAATTTCGATATCCCCATATTCAAAAGGCTCTCCATTGGAGAAAATTTTAAACTTGGGACACTCCTCTAATATGGAATAAATCGCTTTCGCCGTTTCACTATTTGCACAGACAGGAATATCCCATTTATGACTTAACACACCAATTCCCCGAATGTGATCTGTGTGTTCATGCGTCACTAAAATAGCATCGATCTCTTTGACATCGACTCCAATTTCTACAAGGCGCCGCGTCACCTCTTTTGCACTTAATCCCGCATCGATTAGAATTTTTGTCGTTTCCGTTCCAACATAAATACAATTCCCCTTCGAGCCTGACGCCAACGGACAAAATCCAATCATGTGACATGCCATTAAAATTTTAGCTGTTGGTATATCAGTGTTGAAGCTTTAAGCCAAGACAAATCCTTGAGACTCTGAAGTGAGGGCTGATGTGAGCAAAAAAGTTCTTGAAAGAAAAATGGCCATTCCATAAACTGTTTTCCATTAGAATTTAAGTTTCTCTTAAAAAAGAGAGCCTTATTCATGGAACAGTCAGTGTTG
>CAMAVL010000108.1 GCA_945861735.1 Chlamydia trachomatis | reverse complement strand
ACAAAAACTTTTTTTGGCGTGAAAGCCCCAGGGATCGAATAGCGCAAATGGGGTTGTATTATTCAATACTAGCCCCATTTGCGCTATTCGATCCCTGGGAGCTTTGACGCTCAAAAAAAGTCTTGTCTAATGTGACTTTGTCAAGCTAGGTTAATATTATAGATATTTTTCAAAAAATGATTAAAGACAAGTGTTTAACCTAGAAACTGCAGTTCGAGATGGCAAAGTGATGCAAGATTTTGAATTAGAATCGCTTAGGAGCGGGGACGCACATTCCCAATTGGTGAAGGGGCCCCCGATCCTAAGCGATTCTAGTTCAAAAGATTGCGTCAATTTGCCGTCTTCAACTGCAGTTTCTAGGTTTAAGCAAAAAATCAGTTATTTAGCGATCCGCATCATGATGTGGCCTATCCAGTGGTTGCCCTATACGGCTATCCATCGATTAGGCTATTTACTGGGACATCTGACCTATTATTTTCTACCAAAATTCCGCAAACGCACTTTAAGTAATTTAAGCTTAGCCTCTGACTTGAATCTCTCTCCTTCTCAGATCATTCCAATTGCTAAAGCTTCTTTTGTCAATTTGATGATCACTTGCCTAGAATACCCCAAACTCATCCGGGAAAAGGAGATCCATAAGATTGCGACTTGTGATAACCCGGAGATCGCAGCAGAACTCATGCATCAAAAGACCCCAGTCATTTTCTTTTGCGGGCACCAAGCGAATTGGGAAGTTTTATTTTTAGAAGGGACTAAACGAATGCCAGGGGTGGCTATCGGCAGACCCATTGCCAATACCTATTTATACCGTTGGATCCTCTCCATGCGAGAGAAATATGGAGGCAGGATCATCACTCCCCAGAACGCCATTAAAGAGGGGTTGAGGGCTTTACGAAAAGGCTCCTTCCTCGGAATCGTTGGCGACCAGGGAAGGCCCGATAGCGGTTATTCCTGCCCCTTTTTCGGCAGAAACGCCTGGACCTCCCCAATGCCTGCTATTTTGAGCTATCGCACGGGGTCCCCCATTATCGTAGCCAGCACCCGAAGGATCGATGGTAAATACCGGATCCATTACTCCGATCCGATCTGGCCAAACAAAGAAAAGCCTATGGAGGCAGAGATCGATCGGATGATGAGACTCTCTCTTGGATTACTTGAAAAAAGCATCAAACTAGCTCCCGAACAATGGCTCTTTGCACATAACCGCTGGAAGCAGCAGACTCTTGGCAAAATTAAACGCCCCTTTCGACAAGAGAGCATCTGCATTATTCTCCCCACAGAAAGGGCAGTTTTTGAAACGCTTCATACCCATTTAAATGTGTTTCGAGAATTGTACCCATTGGAATTCATTACGCTGTGCATTCCTGAATGCTTTAAAGATGCTCCAGTTCCTGAAGGGATCGAAGTGCGTACCTATGCATCTCTTCCTGACCTTAAAACAACCGATTACCGCTTTAAACTCGTCTTTAACTTCAGCGGAGATCCGTCCATTGGAAAGCACTTTAAGAAGCTAGCCGCTGTCACGACCCTCGACTTAGAATGGACATCAGAAAAGGACTTTCCCTCTTTCCTCAAGGAGCTTGTCTGTAATGCCCCATGAACGCTTCTTTATTGATCACCCCCTAAAACTACAAGAGACAGTATCGCTCATCGACATGGAATTTCGGCACCTCTGCCACGTGATGCGGATGCGTGTCGGTGAAAATGTCGAGCTTGTCAATGGGAAGAATCAACTCGCGCAAGCCTCGATTCTTGCCCTGTTTAAAGACCATGCAGATTTGAATGTTACCTCTGTTTTCCAAGCAGAAGAAAAAAAGCCAAAATTGATCCTCGCGCAAGGGATTCCCCGCTTTAACCGCCTTGAATCGATCTTAGAAAAAGGAACGGAGCTCAACGTCTCTGAATTCTGGCTCTTTCCTGGAGCCTTTAGCGAAAAGGCTGAATTCAGCAAAAATCAAATCGCTCGGATGGAGCTCATTACGATCAATGCGATGAAACAATGTGGGAGGCTCGATCTGCCGACAATTGTCCTTACCCCCCCTCTTTTAAAATGGGACCCCCCTTTTGGCCTTTCTTTTTTCGGGGATACAGCGCCAGACGCCCCAGCGATCTGGGATAAAAGGCCAATAGCTCCTGCTGCGGAACCCCTCATTCTCTTTATTGGTCCTGAAAGTGGGTTCTCAGAAGATGAAACCCTCCATCTTCAAAATAAGCTCCACGCCCAAGGAGTGCGCCTACATCAAAATATTCTACGCACGGATACGGCATCTATAACAGGCTTAAGCGTTTTACAGATGTTTGTATAATTAATTATTAATAACAATTGCGTTATAATTACAATTGTTATAATAATAAAGTTATACCAAGGAGTATATATGACCTTCCCGCAGCCCAAAGCCCCAGAGTTTTCTAAAATTCAAAAAGAAGTCCTCAGAATTAAAGGGGATTTAGACAAGCTCATCTTGAATATTAACAAACAACCGAAATTCGCACCGACTCGAGATATGCTAGAATCCCCAGCAAAGCGCCTCATCGACCTCATCAACAAGAACCCACTTCTTAAAGCTACTCCTCAAGAAAAAGCGATTAAATCAGCTGTTGAAAAATACTTAAAAGCCGCAATCATCGACTTGACAGAAGTGCCTGAAATGTCCCCTCAAATGCAACGGATCTCCTATTTAACAGCACTGAAAGATGCTGCGAAAAACCTCGAGCTATTTTTAGGTTGAACAGATTCTAGGGATCATTTCGTCATCACTTAAGAGTGATCCCTTATACACGATCCCCTTTTGAGGATCGAGTGTAACAAGTTGCCCTTCTTGCAGTAAATGCATCGCATCATCTGCACGCATGAGGAGCGGAATGTCGAGCGCTTTACTCATTTTGCGCGCGTGTTTTTCTGAATTGTGATCTTCTGGATGATTTTGCAACACGATTCCAATGGCCCCTTTAAGAAACGGCGCATACGTTTCATCGCAGCTCGCAATGACAACGATGCGATCTTGAGTGGGTTGCACCTTTCGCTCATCATGCACCAATGTCACCTTCCCATAAACCCTTCGCCCAGAATGAGGTGCGCCTCTTACAAGAACGTCTCCAATACTTTCCACTAACATCATATTTGTCGTCCCACTCACCCCAAAAGGAGAGCCTGCTGTCACGACCACTAAATCCCCATACTGAACTAACCCTTTTTTCATCGCAAAACAACTTGCAATGACAAAAGCCTCTTGCGCATTTTTAGCAGATGCAGGATCCACTGGAATAACTCCCCAGTTCAGCGCCATTTGATTATAGATCTTTCGATGCGGAGTGAGTGCAATGATCGGCATTTTAGGACGAAATCGAGAAACTAGACGCGCTGTAAAGCCCCCATTTGTAAACACGAATACAGCTTTTGCGCCCGCACTATACGCTGTATTTACAGAAGCTAAAGAAACCGATGTCGATACATCATTGCGATCGGTTTTTGACTCACGGTAGAAAAATTCTCGATAGTTAAAATCTTTTTCCGCCTCTTCCACAATGCTTTTCATCATTTTAACTGTTTGGATCGGATAAAGACCAACTGCCGTTTCACCCGATAACATGACAGCGGATGTTCCATCATAAATGGCATTCGCCACATCAGAAACCTCTGCACGTGTCGGCCTTGGATTGTGAATCATCGACTCGAGCATTTGCGTCGCTGTAATCACAGGCTTTGTCGCTTGGTAACATTTACGAATCATCATCTTTTGTAGCCTTGGAACTTCCTTTAAAGGCAACTCCACGCCCAAATCCCCTCGCGCCACCATGATTCCGTCAGCTACTAAAATGATACTATCAAAATTGTGCACACCCAAACTATTTTCTATTTTTGCAATGACGAGCGTGTCTGATTTTTTGTGCTCCTTCAACAGCCGCTTGATTTCCAAAACGTGATCCGCCGATCGGATAAAGGAGGCTGCGATGATGTCGATATCCTGCTGACAACCAAAAGTGATATCCTTCACATCTTGGGCCGTCATCGCCGGCAGCTCAATATTCACGCCTGGAACATTCACCCCTTTTTGACTTTTAAGCACCCCTGCATTTTCAATTTCGACAAGAGAGCCTCCCTCCCTCTTTTCAATGACTTTAGCCGTAATGTACCCATCATCGAACAAAACATTCGTTCCCACAGCCAAAGAGTCGATTGCAATCGCTGGATGCACTTGAATCCGGTCACACGTCCCTTCAATCTCCTCTTTAACCAACAAAACCTTCTGCCCCGCCTGAAGAGAGACCTGACCATCCTTCATTTTGCCAATGCGGATCTCAGGGCCCTTCGTATCGAGCATGATCGCTAAAGGGCGTTTGCGCTCTTCCCGTGCTTTTTTGAGTAAAGCGATGACCTTAGCATGCTCTTCATGGGTGCCATGACTGAAATTAAGACGAGCGACGTTCATCCCCGCATCGATAAGCTGTAAGATTTTTTCATATGCATTAACCGAAGGGCCAATCGTGCAGATAATTTTTGTTCGCGTGTGCATAGTGTCCTAAAAAGAGATATTCTTCCGATCCTATCCATTTTTTTCTTTCTCGACAAGGATCTTAGAGATTCTCCATAGAAGCCTTCCGTCCCGCAAACTGCCGAATTCCATACACCACAGCAATGAGAAGAATCCCCATACCAATCCCTTCCGTTAGAGGGGGAAGATGCCCTTCAATGATATAGACAAATAAAAGAGCAAAAAGCGTTTCAAAAATGGTCAGCTGACCAGCTAGAGAAACCGGCAAAGCAAGACTTGCGCGATTCCATAAAAAAGCACCGACCCAAGAGCAGAGAATTCCAAGTATCGCACTTCCAATCAAAAAACCTGTCAGATCTGGATGTGGAGTAAAATACTTCTCCATGTGGATCTGATCTTCAAAAAAAACACTTAAAAACACACCAAGCACCAAAACCCAAAACAAAGCAGCAACACCGATGAGTGTTGGCCAATCAGAAGGATTTAAGCTCGACTCTTTCTTTAATACAGAAACGGCGGTTTCTTGATTTAACAGCCGCGTATTTGCAACAACGTACCAGCTCCATCCAATGAGCGCTAAAACCGCACAGAAGAGCCCTAGAACATATGAAGAATTCGAAGCGCACGTTTCAAGATGAGGCGCATTAATGATAATAAGTCCTAACAAAATTAGAGCCGACGGAATAGCTAAACCGCGAAAAGAGGTTTCTTTTTCCTTCCAATTGCCATAAAGCGCAATGGTAATGGGACTAATGCCAAGAATGAGCACACACACCGATGGAGATGCATAGCGCAGCGCCAACACCACACACGTATAATACCCAATTGTCGAGACAAAAGAAAAAGATAGAGCTTTTAGCCAAATCGAGCGTGAATAGCGAAATTTCCCCTGGAGCGTCGATTTACAGAAAATCAACACCGAAATCCCCCCATACATGACATACCGTCCAAGAGCTACCTCAATTGGCGTAAATCCCGTCATGAACTGCGGAACGACAAAAATCAGCCCCCAGACAAAACAGGCCGCTAGAGCAAAGATAATCCCCTGAAACATATATACTCGCTAGTTATGGACAAAAGAGCGTATCACGTTTACCTCGACTTTGCAACTTTTTCTGGCTCCTCTTGCACCTAAGAGAGCCTCTCAAACGAGATGAGCTAAAGAAAAAGTTGCAAAGCCGAGGTTTACCATTAAAAGAGATCATCCATCGTCAATTGGCTATCCACTAGACCTCTTGCGCAACCTGCTTTGTTTGGAAAAATCGAAGATTTTTTTGCCATTTAAAATCCTATCGATTAAGACATACACGCAGTGTAGGCGAATCGATAGGGTTTTAAATGGCGAAAAAAGATCGGTTTTAACAAGCAAATGAGGTTACGAGTGAGTAGAGGAGACGATTACTTGACTCCCTCCTCGTTAGATCCCGTCGTGCCCAATTAAGGCAACGGGCTCAAGATATTTATCGTTCGCCTGCTATGGCACTAGAACATTCTGTGGACTATCTTAACTGTGGGAAGTGGATTTGTGGCTATAAAAAGCCCAAATTGTTCCCATGTGAAGCTTTTCCGTTGACTCCGTCTGTTCAGCCATTTAAACATAATCCGTCTCGTCTTGTAGATAAACCGTTCCACCTTTTTGGCATTGTGTGAGACTCCGTAATATTGCACGTGGCCTCTCATCTTCGCCTTAAGGATTTTCCATATCTCTTTCAAGGGTCGTTCATTCCTGATTTGCTTGGCCCATTCGTTTACTCTCTTGAGTTTTGTTGCCAGGGTTTTCGCTCTCGTTTTCAGTTTGGGTATTGTCCTCCCTGTTTTCGAGTTTCCCCAGTAGAACGTAAACCCGAGGAAGTCAAAAGTTCCCTGTTTAACACCTTGGGCTGCCGCCTTCTTGTCGAAAGAGATCCGCTTCGTCTTTTCTTCATTTAATTGAAGTTTGAACTTTTCCAAGCGTTTCCCCAGAGTCTTCCTAATCCGTTGCTTATCTTCGTCATATTGACAGCAGACGACTGCGTCGTCTGCATATCGAATCAGACCAATGGTTCCTTTGCATACCGGTTTGACTATTTCTTCGATCCATGTATACCCAACTCGGTCATGAACTTGGATTTGGACCTGCGCGAAAGCTCCCGCGGATCATCGATCTTAAGTCGCCCCATATTGTTAATATGGGGCGACTTAAGATCGAC
>CAMAVL010000107.1 GCA_945861735.1 Chlamydia trachomatis | reverse complement strand
AGCTTTCGCGCAGGTCCAAATCCAAGTTTCAGGCCGACTGCAGTATACACTTATTCGTTCCAAAAACTGTTATAAACCCCACTTATTCGTTCCAAAAACTGTAATTAATTTGCACAACAGCCTTATAAAGAACGAGTTAGAGCATTCCGACTTGAAATGAAAAAACGCAAGAATCAGCGCCTTCCATGTGAGATTAAATAACGGACTTGTGAAATTGAATTCGGTTGGTTTATCCAGTTATAAAAATCTCTGAACTAAGCGCATAATATCGTGATAGGTCACGTAAATAAAGAAGATGACCAGCAAAACGACAAAGGGGATAATCATCCGCTCCATCACTTTTGAGGGAATCGGCTTTTTAGTGATTGCTTCCCATAGAGAAAAGCAGATATGTCCTCCGTCGAGAACGGGAACAGGAAGGAGATTTAAAAGTCCAAGGTTCAAGCTGATGACACCCATCCAAAAGAGTGCTTCCTTGAATCCCTCTGACCAATTCTTTTGCATCACTTGGACAATACCAACAGGTCCGGCTAACCACTTAGGACTTAAGTAACCTGTAAAGAGAGCTCCAAATGTTTTGCGTATTTCATCACATACATTTCCAAATTGCGTAAATGGAGAGGGGTTATATTGAACAGAGCGATCACGAAACACAATTCCAAGAGCGAGTTTCTTTTGATTCTCTTCGAGGGCATTAAAAGCCGCCTCTCGCTCTTGAGAATTCTCAATTTTTTCAATCATCTTCTTTTGAGCTTCAAATTCTTTAGCCCTCTGATTACGTTCTGCATCGGGATGATTGAAATCATTAAAGGGTTTTGGCGTGACAGGCTTTAATAACTTTAAATCACCTACTTGCGAGATCGGATTTGCAGTGCCAACAGTTGCAATGATCTCTTTGAGTTGGTCGATATCTAAGCCGGCAGCAAACACAGCATCGGCCTTTTTCCAAGAAACAGGCGCTGTACTCCCTTCTTTTTTGACAATGATTTGGATACGTCTAGATTGTAATTGCGTAAGAATAGATGAGGATTGCGTGACCATCTGCCCATCGACAGAAAGGATCCGATCTCCTTTTTCTAGAGGGATGGCGAGCGGCGCTCTTTCAGAAGAGGCAAATACCTGCTCTCGTGAATCTTGGTTTAAATAAATGACAGGTTCTTCAACGACACACTTGTCTGTTAGGTTATAGGGGATAAAGTAGAGATCCCCCACCTTCGTTTTTAATCCCGCTTCATGCTGCCAGTCGTCGAGCTCTGCTTTTTGTGCAGAAGAGAGGCGCAAATCGGAAATTTTCAAACGTGGAATGCGGGTCAAAAAGGAGTTACCGCCTCTCTGAACTTTCAATAAGGACTTTGATTCATTGACGATAGAAACCAATTGTCTCCGTGAAAAGATCAACTCCCCATCCATCCATAAAAGACGATCCCCATATTCGACTCCACTATCTTTCATTGGAGTCTCTTCAGCAAGACCTCCCTGAGTCGAATTTGCAAAGATAAGGTAATTGGCTGGGCTAATCACTCCCATAGCAGCTGTTGCGCGCTCTAGGCTTTTCAAATCATTTTCAAATGTATAGGAAAAGGGTTGTCGATCTTGATTGAAATAATTCACTTTCAACCCTTCGATCTGTAAATTCTCTGGGTCTAAAACTGCGGCGTAGAGGAAATCATTAAATCCATTGAATGGCTTATGATTAATTTGAGTCAGTTCATCTCCTGGTCTCACTCCTGAGTCGTATAGAGAAGAACTGGAATCGACAAAGCCGATGAGGTGGGTGTATTCGGAAAAAGACTTTGGGCGCCCGCCAGATAACCACAATACAGAAAAGGCAAGGATGGCAAAAACCATATTGACCAAAGGGCCCATGATCGCCACTTTAATTCGCGCTAGCGGCTTCTTTCCATAAAATCCATTGGGAATTTGATGAGGCTCTAAAGAGCCTTGCTTTTCCATTCCTGCAATACGAACATAGCCCCCAAAGGGAAGCGCGCACAACTGCCATTTAACTCCCTGAAATGTCCATACGAGTAGAGGTTTTCCAAAGCCGATCGAAAACACCTCTACTGTCATCCCCTCACGCCGTGCCATCCAATAATGTCCAAGCTCATGAATAAAAATGAGAATCCCGAGTCCAAATGCTGCGAGGATGAGATAAAGAAAGCTATATGTCATAATATTCCTCAAGTCTAGGGTGTGACAAATCTAGAAGTGTACTAGCCTAAAGGGGAAAAGTCAAAGGATTTGGCATCGACGCCGATTGCGCCACTTCGGAATAATCCCCTGCTCCGGAGCAAAAAGAATCGCAAGCAGATAGGCAACCCCCATTAATGTCACCACAAGCCCAGCTGTCGACAGGGGCATTCGACAGACGCTCAAAAGATGTCTTGATAAAGCGATCGCACATAATGAGCAAAGCAGGCCGATGATGACGCTTAAAGCCATCATTTTTTTCAAACTATGCGTTAGCAACCGAGCTGTCAATACAGGCCCGACTAGAAAAGCCAAGACCAATAACACCCCAACCGCGCGGAAAGCGCCAATGACTGTAGCAGCTGTTAATACCATGAGCAAGTAGTTAAAAAGGGAAGGGGAAAAACCTAAAGCCCTTGTCAAGGCTCCATCAAATGCGACCATTTTGAATTCTTTAAACAGGAAAAATACAACTAAAAAGTCGATAGCCGCAATGACCGAAATGAGCTTGAGATCGTGGATGTGCAACGCATCGACATTTCCCATAATGGCTTCAGTTCCAATGTGAGTATTGCGCGTGAAAATAGTTGCTAGGACAATCCCCAATGCAAATAAAGTGGTAAAGACAAGACCAATACTAGCATCTTCTTGTAACTTCATCAGATGGGTTAACCCTTGAGTAAGCACTGCAGTTAAAAGGGCTGTAATGAGGGATGCGATAATGAGAACTTGAAGACTGATCCCGTCGAGAAGTTCCATACTCCCACCGGACACGGAACTGACAATTAAATAGCTGATGATAATGCCGAGCAAAATGGTATGGGACAGGGAGTTGGCGAGCATGGTCATTTTTTTGAGCACTAAAAAGGCACCAATTAAGGCGGAGGAGAGCGCGACAAGTCCTAAAACAAAAAATTGAATTTCGTCCGACGCCAAATCTTTTATAGGAAGTTTTCCTTGGCACAATAAACTCATCCGATGAAAAAACACCCAGAAAAAACTAAAGAAATTTTTTCCCCAATAAGGATTAATGGCCGCAAAAAAGGGTGTCATAAGAACTCCTTCGGCGCAGGAATCGGTTGGTGATGAGGATCTTGTTTTGGATTTTGAAGCAACTCTGTTAACTCCCTTTCCAATTCAGGCGTCAGAATATGTTCCATTTCTTCAGCGCTTGCATGAACTTTTTCCCTTCCTTGGCCCAAATACACGAGATAAACTTCCCACAGTCTGTGGAGGCGAACGATCTGAGCGGCGCGCAATCTACCATCCGTGGTCAAGCAATAGCTGCCCTTTTCTTGTTCATCCATCCAGCCTTGAAACGTCAGACAAAAAAGAAGCACTCGAATTTTAAATGAAGATAGCCCCTGCCATTTTTTTAAACTTTCAAGGGAGAGTTCCTTATCCTCTCCCTTTTTCCAAAAATGCTTTAAAAGATTCTCTGCAAGGCACTGATAGCGAAATGTGATCACGCGCATAAATCGATTGACCAATCCATAATTGGGAGCGAACAGCAAAGAAAGAAGACAAAGAGAAGAAGCGCTTAATAAAATCATTGGCCCTGTTGGCAAAGAGAATCTCCACTCCCACCCTTGAGCCATTCCCCATGCTGGCAATTCAACAGAGAGGTAATTGCCTAAAAAACCGCTTACTGCCCCAAAACAGGCAGCAATTAACAACATCATCCACAGTCTATCCGTAAATTGACGCGCCGTAACAGCTGGAGCAATGAGCATTCCCGCCATCAAAACAACACCGACACTGCGTATTCCAATGACAATTGCCAATGCCAATAAAACAAATAAGAGCCCATCGAGAAGAGAGAGAGAAATTCCGATGCTTCTTGCAAAAGAGCGATCGAAAATCATCACCTCGATCTGCCGATAGAGCAGAAATAAGGAGAGAATAGTTAATACAGCCAAAAAGAAATAGATCACGACATGGATATCTGTCATTGTGGCAGCTTGCCCATAAAGAAAGATCTGAATCGTCTTATACCATAGAGCGTGGGTTGTCTGTAACCTGCTTGCGATTGTAATCCCCACTCCAAAAAAGAGAGCCAGGACAAAACAAAGAGCCGCATCATTTTTCACTTTAAATCGCTTTTCTAGTCGCTCAATGACCCATAGCCCTAAAAGAGCAGTGAGAAAAGCACCGACTAAAATTGCAATTGCCATTTCCCCTTCCGCTTCAGGAAATAAAACAGCTACAATCAAAACACTTAATACGACCCCGGGATACGCAGCGTGAGAGAGAGCCTCCCCTAATAAAGAGCGCTTGCGTAAAAATACAATGACCCCAACGAGCGCTGAAGAAAAACACATTAGCATGCTGCCAATGGTCGGCGCCTGAAGGACAGGATCTGTGAAATAATGCCAAGGAGATGAAAACATCAGCTTAATCCCGATGTTTTATTTTGAGTGAGTTTAACAGCAGCTCCTAAAAGATTAGCTCCTCTGCCATAGGTGCGCATCACAGAATCTGCATTAAACACCTCAGAGACGGGCCCTGATGCAATCAGGCATGTATTGAGCATAATCACCCAATCAAAATATGCATCAATCGTACTTAAATCGTGATGAACCACAAAAAGAGTCTTGCCCTCCACCTTTAACTTATCCATAAGAGCGATCAAAACCTTTTCCGTTGCCATATCAACGCCTGCAAAGGGTTCATCCATGAGATAAACTTCCGCCTCTTGCAAAAGCGCTCTTGCAATAAATAACCGCTGTTGTTGTCCAGCTGACAATTGACTAATTTGTCTATCCGCAAAAGGGAGCATGCCAACGACTTCTAGAGCCTGTTTTGCAGCCGCTCGATCTGCGGCTTTTGGCCATTTAAAATAGCCAAGCTTGCCGTAGCGACCCATTAACACAACATCAAAGGCAGTAATGGGAAAGTCCCAATCTACAGAAGAGCGCTGAGGGACATAGGCCACTTTTTCCCGAAATTTTTTAAATGGTTGGCCAAAGAATTCAATTGTTCCAGACAGAGGCTGAGTCATTCCCATTAAACTTTTCAAAAGGGTGCTTTTTCCAGCGCCATTAGGACCGATCACTCCCACTAACTTACCTCTTGGAATTTCAAAATTTAAATTCCACAAGACTGGCGTCTTATCATAATTAACCGTTAACTGATCAACAGATAGCGCATGTTTATTTTGCGACATGAGATTGCTCCCCCCAAGTAGACAGAAGGACATCCGCATCGTAGGCGATCATCTTCAAGTACAGATCTCCATCTCCTGATTTTTCACCCATAGCATCTCCATAAAGAACTTCCGAAGAAATATTCACCTTCAATCCATTTTGCCCACAAGCATGGACAATTTTTTTCAATGAATCTCTAGAAACATTAGATTCTGGGAAAATGACCTGAATCTGATAGCGCGCTAAATGATCGACAATCTTTTGAATGTCTGAAGCACTTAATTGCCCATCTGGGGACAACCCCTCTGGAGAAGCAAACCGCTTCTGCCACTGCGCTTGAAGAATCTCTGTTGGTTCTGCTAGATAAGCACGCGTAAAATAATTAAAAGCATCGTGACTACTCACTAGATAGCGCTTTGTTTCTGGAATTTTTTGAAATTCTTGACGAATTCGCTGATGCTCCACCTCCATTTTCGTTCGCAAAATCTCTCCATTGCGTATAAAACCGCCTCTTCCTTCAGGGTCAACTTGAGACAATTCTTCGATAATTGGATTGATAATTTCACTCCAAAGGGAAATGTCCATCCAGATATGGGGATCAATTTGATTGCCAACCGAAATCATCTCTTGCCCGTTCTCTTCCTGCACACGATTTCCAAGGGCTATAGAATGGGTGTGACTTTGAAGTTGATAGCGCAAGCTCGCCCCATGTTCTAGCCCGAGCCCATTATAAAAGATGACCTGAGCGCGCTCTAACTTCTCATCATCTCCTTTAACGAGTTCGTAGCTATGAGGATCTATTTCCCCGCAAATTAAGGCGATATGATCAATTCTATCTCCTCCAACCTGACCCACAATGTCATCGATCATGGCAGTGGTCGAGAGGACCTTGATCTTTTCACTATCCCTCATCCATCGATCTAAGTCCCCTTCAGAGCAGTCCCTTTCCCCTTGCGAGCAGGCAGACAAACTCAAGAGCCCAAAAACAAAAATCGATATATATTTCTTAACACCCATGAATTCCTCAAGGTCTATTTTTAATAGAATAACACAAACGACTAAAGTGCGTTAATTAAAATTTTACAATGGTCGTAACTGATCAGCTACCCCTCATTAAGAAGAAGGGAATCGGGCATGAAAGAAGCCCCCTGAGTCATTAGACCTCTTGCATAACCTCTTCTCCGTGCCCGATTAGTATTTTTTCTGAGCCATTTTAACCAACATGGATACTATACGAATCAATAATTCGCGTCCTTTTGTATACCCAACTCGGTCAGCAACTTGGAATTTGGACCGCGCCAAAGCCCCGGGGATCGTCGATCTTAAGTCGCCCCATATTGTTAATATGGGGCGACTTAAGATCGATGATCCGCGGGAGCTTATCGCGCAGGTCCAAATCCAAGTT
>CAMAVL010000106.1 GCA_945861735.1 Chlamydia trachomatis | reverse complement strand
ACAAAAACTTTTTTTGGCGTGAAAGCCCCAGGGATCGAATAGCGCAAATGGGGTTGTATTATTCAATACTAGCCCCATTTGCGCTATTCGATCCCTGGGAGCTTTGACGCTCAAAAAAAGTCTTGTCTAATGTGACTTTGTCAAGATAGAAGGTCTAATGAACGCACATGGCGTGAAATAAGACTTTTCGTTCAAGAAAAATGAGGGGAGTACTGAAGGTGAGCTCCGATGCCCACATGATGATTTTCTCCATCTTCATAGTACATGTCGTTAAGCAAAACCTTGAATTCACAGTCTTCGAAGGGGAGCGTTGTTTCCCAGACCCATTCGTCAGGTCCCACATTACAGAGAAGCGTTCCATGGTCCCAGCTTAAACCCGCTGCGTCGCTGCCTCGAATATATAAATTATTATTAATCCCTGTATTGTATTTGATAATAATACGGGTAGGCTCTTTTGCGGATATTTTTTTTGAAGTCTTTTTAGGAGAAGCTCTCTTAGTAGGGTTTTTTTTTCGGGTCTTTTTTTTTTCCATCGAATGCTCCTGCCTTCAAGCCTCATATTGACCTGTTTCTAGAGAGCTTGTCAATAAAAAAGTTTACGCCCAGGTCAGTCGCGGACTTTAATTTTGCCCTGCGTGACAGCCTTTGTTGGGTATAATTAAATGAAGAGGGCAAAAATTTGCTTGAGCAATATTCATGGAACAGGATAAGCTCACGGCCACAAGTTTATTCTTCCTTTTTCATTTTTTATACCTATGAGCCTATCATGCAAGAAGACCTTAAAGACATTTTAGATATTCAAGAGCTCGATATGAAAATGATTCGTCTCATGCGAGTCAAGAAAGAGCGGCAGAAAGAGCTTTTCCAAATTGAAGATTTACGCAAGGAATTACGCCTACAGCTAACGGATAAAGAAACGGAAATTGCTGACTTTGGCAAAAACAGCACTCAACTCGAGCAGAAAATTCAAGAAGTTAATGCAAAGTTTAAGCGTTTAGAGGCTCAGCAGGTCAATATTAAGAAAGCGGATGAATTCAATGCTCTGACCCAAGAAATGACTTCATCTGAAAGAGAGAGAGTGAATCTTGAGCAAAAAATGTCTGATTTAGTGGATAAAAGAGTTCTTGAAGAAGAACTTTTGGATAAAATCAAAGAAAGTCTTAAAATCTCTGAAGAGAGCAGCTTAACGCTAGAAAGAGAGATTCAATCCAGTATTAAATTAATTAATGAAGAGGGGCGGAACCTGAAAGTGCAGAGAGATGAGCTCGCAGCGCAAGCAGATCAGCCAGTTCT
This sequence comes from Chlamydia trachomatis, assembly GCA_945861735.1. GTDB lineage: Bacteria > Chlamydiota > Chlamydiia > Chlamydiales > Rhabdochlamydiaceae > CAMAVL01. The sequence goes on along the minus strand of CAMAVL010000106.1, from coordinate 5,498 downwards.
TCAAATTTACGAAAGACTCCTGCGCAATAAAAAAGACCGAGTGATCGTCCCTATCGAAAATAGAACCTGCAGTGGATGTCATATCGTGTTAACGGCTCAGCATGAAAACCTAGTGCGTAAAGGAAAAAACCTCGTATTCTGTGAGCATTGCTCTAGAATCCATTACTGGCAAGAGAGTGAGACTTTAGAGGGCTCTGCTGTTGTCACTAAAAGACGCCGTCGTCGCGTTGTGAGTGCGACCTAAGTTTGTTCGGGAAAGCAAGCAATCGCCGCTTATTTGTCTTTGGCAAGTAAGGGGAGGAAAGTCTGGACTTCACAGGAGAAGATACCAGTGAAAGACTGGGGGCCGCAAGGCTACGGAAAGTGTAACAGAAAATATCCCGCTGGTGAACTTTGTGTTTGCTAGCTAGGCTGAAAATGCTAGCTTGAATGAGCTTAGCCACACTCGTAGAGATGCGAGGTGCTATAAACCCTATCTGAAGCAAGGCCAAATTTGGATCTTAGACCTTAGGGTCTTCAACCGTTCTCCGCGGGATCCAATTGAGTGTCGCTTGAGAATCTTGGTGACAGGATTCCTAGAGGAATGATTGCTCACGACAGAATCCGGCTTAACGCTTTCCCGTACTTTTTTACACAATTAAATCTTTAGCTAAAAGCTCTAATTCTTGAATGAGAGTTTGAGTCGATTCGGGATATTTCACAAAAGTCTGTAAGATCTTACTCAAATCGGAATTCACAGCGTCTCCAGTCGGATAGTTCAGCGTGGCAGTCAGTAGAGAAATCGGCGTTGCAGCCCCTGGAATTTCAAAGGAGTGGTTGAGGATATTCGAGAGAATTTCAGCGGTTGCTCTAACGTTTTTTTTCATCTCACTCCTTTAATCCCAGTATATTCTCTGTCATTGTTTTTAAGGCATTGACATGGGCGTGTACGCGATCGATAAATTCAGGCTGGACCGAGAGGCTGGGGTCTCTTGTCAGGTTGCATAAATCTTTTATAAACGCATCGAGTGGCTTTTGAAGCTTCTGGCAAGATTCGCCTTGAGCGATGGGATCATGAGAAGGGGGCCTGGTAGGTCCAATGGGATTGACCATTTAAGACTTCCCTCTTTTTTTATTGCGTCGGGGCTTTTTCCGTTTTAATTTTCTCTTTTCAGAGGTGATGGGGTCGTGTACAAAACCGGTTTGGGTGGCCCATCCGGCAAGGGGTGGAATATGGGACATAGTTTTACAAGCCTCTTTTATTATAATTTATAATTATAATAATAAGAATTCAAACTATTTATTTCTTCGAGCTGAAATAGTCGTCGAGTTTCCCGTCAAATATTTTAATGCCTTTGTCTTCAAAGGCGATGAGTTTATTGGCTGTATGACCGATCAAATCGCGGTCATGACTGACAATGAGAACAGTTCCCTTAAAATCTTCTAGGGCCCAAGCAAGAGCGGAAACGGCTTCCAGGTCGAGGTGGTTATTTGGTTCGTCAAAGAGGAGGACGTTATAGTTACAGAGCATCATCCCGCCTAAGATTAAACGGGCTGTTTCTCCGCCAGACAGGTGAGAGAGGGGCTTGAAGGCGTCGTCACCAGCAAAGAGCATTTTGCCAAGGACGCTGCGGATGTCCTGATCATAGACGAGCTCTCTGCGTTTTTTGAGCCAATCAAAGGCTGTCATGGAGCTTTTTTTATCAACGAGTTCCGAGTGATTTTGCGGAAAATAGCCAATTTGGACTTGATGTCCGAGCTCGATTTGGCCTCTGTCTTGGGGGAGAACGCCTGCTAACATTTTAAGAAGGGTCGTTTTTCCTTTACCATTGTTACCGATAATCCCAATTTTATCTCCTTTAGACACTTCAAGAGAGAAATTGTTAATTACGCGATTTTCATCGTAGGATTTAGAGATCTCATGGATCTTAAAGACCGACTGCCCAGAGGGTTTTTCTGGGGGGTAAAAGCGGATGTAGGGGCGTTGGATATTAGATTTCTTGAGTTCTTGCGGTTCTAGGCGGTCGATCTCTCTAAGACGGGATTGCACCTGGCTAGCGCGCGTTCCAGCGCCAAAACGGGCCACAAATTCCCGCAGCTGGGAGACTTTCTTGTCTTTTGTCTTGTTCTCAAGCTCGGCGCGTTCTCTAACCGATGTTTTGGTAATGAGCATATCGTCATAGTTACCAGGATAGATAATAATTGTCTGGTAATCGATATCGGCAATATGGGTTGTCACGGCATTAAGGAAGTGGCGGTCATGGCTGACAACGATGAGTGTGCCTTTGTAGGCATGGAGGAACTTTTCAAGCCAGTTAATCGATTCTAAGTCGAGGTGGTTCGTTGGTTCATCGAGGATAAGCGCTTTTGGGTCTCCAAAGAGAGCTTGGCATAAGAGAACGCGGAATTGTCTGTCCGTTGGGATGGCATGCATTTGCAAGTGGTGAAATTCAGATGGGATCCCCATTCCATTTAAAAGCTCTTCAGCATCCGATTCGGCTGTGTAGCCGTTTTCGTCGCTGATAATCTCCTCGATTTCCCCCAAGCGAATGCCAACCGCATCCGTTATTTCCGCTTCATATAACTGCTCTCTTTCTGTCATGGCATTCCATAGGGCCTTATTTCCCATGATCACGACGTCAACAACTTTAAAGTCTCTAAAATCTTCGATGTTTTGTTTTAAGAAACCGACCTGTCGGGGGAGGGTCACTGTTCCGCTCGTCGCCTCTTCCATTTTCATAATAATTTTTAGAAGGGTGGATTTTCCAGCGCCATTAGGTCCTGTTAATCCATAGCGAGCGTGGTCGTTAAACGTAATAGTCACATCATCGAATAAGACTCGAGCGCCGATTTTCTTAGAAATTGCATTTAAAGTGATCACGGGTCGTCCATTAAAAAGAAATTCACAAAATAAGAGCCAATTATGGCATAAAAGGGATTCAGGAGTCCAGTATTATGCAGTATGACCAAGCAACTTCCTTATTTTTGCGCCACTTGGCGGTTGTAAAAAATGCCTCAGAGCATACAATTCGCAACTACGGTTTAGATCTACAAGCCTTTAAAGTTTTTTTTGAAATCGATCATCCCTCGTTTCTCATCACGCAAATTGATAAACGCGCCGTCCGTAGTTATCTAGCCGAGCTCTCTGCCAAGATGGCATCTAAACGAACGATCGTCCGAAGGCTCTCTTCTCTGAAATCCTTTTTTAATTTTTTAATTAAAGAGAAAAAGATCACTTACAACCCGCTCAATGAGATCGAAAGTTTAAAATTGGATAAAACAATCCCCACTTCCCTAAATTATGAGCAGATCACACATCTTTTTGCGCAGCCTGAAACAGAGAATTATTTAGGATTTCGAGACCGATGTATGATGGAGCTCTTTTATAGTTCGGGACTTCGCATCAGCGAGTTAGCAGCGTTGGATCGCTCCGACTTTGATCCCGTTAATGGGCGCCTAAAACTCATGGGAAAAGGAAAAAAACAACGGGTAGTGCCGATTACTAAAACTGCCAAGGAGTGGTTGTCCAAGTATTTAGATCATCCAGAGCGGTGCTTAGACCTCTCAGATCACAAGCCTCAAGCCGATGAGAGAGCCATTTTTCTCAATAAATTTGGCACGCGCATTTCCGTCCGCTCGATTGATCGGACATTTCAAGGATATCTGCAGAAAAGTGGGTTAGTTGGAAAGATCACGCCGCACACAATTCGCCACACCATTGCCACCCATTGGCTAGAAAAGGGGATGGATCTGAAAACGATCCAGGTCCTCCTCGGCCATAGCTCACTTGCAACGACGACGATCTATACGCAGGTCTCTAGTCGGCTAAAGAGGGAGGTGTACGACAAAGCGCATCCAAGAGCGTTAGGTTGTCCTAGCTTGTGCAACGATTAAAACAATACAGCGCCTGTAGGCTTCCAGAGCGTCGGGAAGGTTTTGCTTTGCAGCGAGTCGGTAGAATTCTGCGGCTTTTTGTAAATCTTTACTTGAGCCAGATCCATTCTCATGCCAGAGCCCTAAGAAGAATTGGGCTTCGGGGATTCCTTGTTTAGCCGCGAGTTGAAACCAGCGAATCGCTTCGTTTGGGTTTTTTATTACACCCTTTCCAACGGAATAACAGCGCCCTAACTGGTATTGTGCAAGGGCAAGTCCACGCTCCGCTGCAAATTGAAAGCATCGGACGCAGCTTTCTAAATTTTGATCCACACCCATTCCACTTTGATAGCAGAGTCCTAACATGAGGTGGCCTTGAGGGTCTTCAAGATCTGCCGCGAGTTGATAGAGTGCGACGGCTTGTTTTAAGTCCTTATCTACACCCGTTGCATATTGATAGCAGAGTCCTAACGCGACATATCCATCAGGGACCTTTTGGGCTGCTGCACTTCGATAGAATTTGACGGCTTGGCTTAAGTCTTTATCTACACCTATTCCATTTTGATAGCAGACTCCTAGTCTGAACTGGGCTTGGGGCTGCCCTTCATTAGCGGCGATGTGAAGGGAATCTATTTCTTGTTTTTCAAGTAAGGTGCGGCATTCTTCCAAATTCCTTTGAGCAGCTTGATGAGAGGGGGCTTGTTCGATCACTTGACAGAATAGCTTTGCGGCTTTATTTAGGTCTAAAGAGACCCCTTTTCCCATCTGATAGAAACGACCTAAGTTGTATTGAGCATAGGAGAGCCCTTGATCTGCTGCGAGTTGATAAAAATGTGCAGCCGTAACTAGATCACTCGGTTCGCTGTTCGCATACTCATTTCCTAGCGTACATTGAGCGAGGGAAAGATTTTGATCAGCTGCGCGTTGATAGAGCTGGATTGCTTGCTGGTCATCTTGAGCCACTCCTGTGCCTCTTCTAAAGAACCCTGCCAAATTATATTGAGCGGCCCTATTGTCTTGATCTGCTGCAAGTTGAAACCAGCGTGCTGCTTCTCTTACGTCTTGTTCTACTCCGTTTCCTTGTGCGTAGCACATTCCGAGTCTGTTCTGGGCTTTAGAAAACCCCAGGTCTGCCGCTTGTGTGTACAGAGGGACGGCTTGCGGCCAGTTATTTTGCTTGGAGCATTCTTTCGCTGCATTGTATAGGTTTTGAGCGGTTGGCTCTGGAATAACTGAATATTGGGTATTTACAGATCCTATTGAGCTAGACATGTCAATTCCTCTTTTAGTTAATGTTTTTTTATTGCATTAACTATAGTTAATTAACAAATTAGTTTCAACATTTAAATAAATTATTTGTATGATCTGTATGAGGCAGAAACTGGCACAGAAAGCCAAAGATGAACTAAAATTTCGTTTCTATTCACTCTATGGCCTGATTAACAGGTCAGATGTACTAGCTTGACAAAGTCACATTAGACTTCTTGCATAACCTCTTCTCCGTGCCCGTGCCCGGATAAATTCTTTATACAAAAGGACGCGAATTATTGATTCGTATAGTATACTGCAGTCGGCCTGAAACTTGGATTTGGACCTGCGCGAAAGCTCCCGCGGATCGTCGATCATAAGTCGCAAAATATTAACAA
>CAMAVL010000105.1 GCA_945861735.1 Chlamydia trachomatis | reverse complement strand
CTTTCGCGCAGGTCCAAATCCAAGTTCATGACCGAGTTGGGTATACATGTTTTTAGAGCAATCTAGCTTAAAATTTCTTGAAAAAAGAAAATCCTCAAAGGGGATCCGTCATGGGCTTAACGTGTTAAGTCTATTCTTTCGCGCCCTTGTGCATATGCGCAACCTGGCGTACGACAAGAATTGGCTCAAAAGCACACAGGCCGACCTTCCTGTATTTAGCATTGGTAATATTGCGGTTGGGGGAACTGGAAAAACACCTTTGACCCTTTTATTGGCAGAGAGTTTGGAAGTTATCGGGCCGATTGCGATCCTTTCAAGAGGTTTTAAATCCCAAATTGAAAAAAGAGGGGATTGCGTTCAAATCTCTTCTGGACAAGGTCCTTTAGTGCCGGTCGCCGAATGTGGCGATGAACCCTTCTTTTTAGCACAAGAGAGTAGAGCCTCTATTTGGGTAAGTCCCAATCGAATCCGATCTGCAAAGGAAGCCACAAAAGCACAGATGCGCTGCTTGATCCTCGATGATGGGATGCAGCATCGCAAACTCAAGCGAGACATCGAAATAATCGTCGTCGATGGATTAGATCCTGTAGCCCAAGGGCAATTTTTGCCAGCTGGGCTTCTGCGCGATTCTCCTAAACGATTACAAAATGCCGACTTAATTGTTGCAAATCACGTGCGCGATGAGATTCACTACGCTCAAATCCAAGAGATCCTTTCTAAATATACGAAAGCGCCCCTTGTCGGCATGAACCAAGTTCCCGTGGACCCTGCTCTATTTGCATATAAAAAGTTAAGCGCTTTTTGTGGTATTGGCAAACCAAAGTACTTTTATGAGACCTTGAAGGGGTTAGGATCAGATGTTGTTGAGACCCTAAATTTATTGGATCATCAACCAATTCAAGAAGAACAGTTGATCTCTTTTGCTAAAAGCAGCTACCTTAAAGGGGCTGAATTAGTTGTCTGTACAGAAAAAGATTGGGTAAAATTACCATTTTATAAAATGCTCCCATTGCCTATTGTTCCAGTAAAAGTCCGCTTAAAAATCATCGCTGGACAGGAACATTGGGATAGAGCTGTAGAAAAAATGAAACACATGGTGCTGAAATGAGCGAAAATATCAAAATTGTATTACCAAAACTTGGCGAAAGTATTCACAGTGCAACCATTGTCCAGTGGTTTAAAAAAATTGGAGATCATGTCCAATTAGATGAGCCCCTTTTGGAAGTTTCTACAGATAAGGTCAATAGTGAGATTCCATCTCCTGTGTCCGGGGTGCTCACCGAAATTCATGCGCCAGCAGACTTGGAGCTCCAAGTCGGAGATCTTTTAGCCGTGATCGCAAGTGGCGCTGCAGTTCCTCGAGAAATGTTTGTCACAGCGCCAGTTGCAACAGATGTCAGCATTGCCGCAGTTCCATCCTCTGGATCGATGCAGGATTTCTTTTCTCCAGCGCTATTGCGCTTAGCTCGAGAAAAAGGGATTGGCTTAGACAAACTTCAGCAAATTGCCGGAACGGGAGCTGACGGGCGGATTACAAAAAAAGATTTAGAACTCTATGCTGAAACAAAAAGCGCCGCACCAAGTCCCTGCCCATTAAGTCAGAAGAAAGGGCTTGTCACATCGGACAATGCCGATATCGAGCGATTAAAAATGAGTGGGATGCGCAAAGCCATTGCAGAAAATATGGTTCGCTCTTTTTATGAAGCGCCTCACGCAACGCTTGTTACAGAAGTCGATGTTACAGCAGTTTTAAAATGCATCCAACGGGAGAAGGAGAGCTTTGTTTCCAAGCACGGATTCAAATTGACGATTACGAGTTTTATTGCACGCGCCATTGCTAAAGCGCTGCAAGAATTTCCGCTCATTAATTCCTCGCTTGATGGAGATACGATTTTATTGAAGAAATTTGTCAATTTAGGAATAGCTGTCAGTGTCGAGCAAGGTCTTCTGGTTCCGGTTATTAAAAACTGTCAAAAGCTTGGAATTGCAGAACTTGCGCGCTCGATTAGCGAAATTTCTAATAAGGCAAGAGCGAATAAGCTCTCTTTAGAAGATCTATCCGAAGGGACGATTAGCATGACAAATTTTGGGATGTCTGGTGTTCAAATCGGCGTGCCAATTATTCGCTACCCAGAAGTTGCAATTGTTGGGATCGGAGCGATCCATCGGAAGGTCGTTCCCTTAGAAGATGACGTGTTGGCCATTCGCAGTATGGTTTATATCTCTTTGACATTCGATCATCGGGTCCTTGACGGAATGTACGGATGTGCCTTTTTAGGAGCTTTAAAAACACACATCGAAGAGGATTTAACCATCAGCTGAAGAATATCCAGCAACTCCATCGAAGCGATAGAGGTTGAACGTTGAGATAATCGGGTATCCAATCGAGACAACCTCTTGCATCATTTTAAAGATGTCCGCTTGCGAGACGCCTGTCTTTTTATCTTTATGCATAAAGCGCAGTCTCCATTGATCGACACAAAACGTTTCTGGATGACCGCCTGGCCATACACGCACCCCGCGATTGGTGATCATTTGAAGTGTTAGAGGTCCCCAATTTTTAGTGGAAGCCACGCCAATAAAGTGCTCCGCTGTTACAGGAGCTGTGACATAGACGTCGATCCCTACTAATTCTTGGGCGACATAAGGATGAGCTGTCGGCGCGGGAAGGGTGGCGAATTTTTTAGACTGAGCGTAAGAGACAGGCGTTAATATCTTCGGCTTTTTGCCTAAGAGTTTAGCAACGGCAACTCCAAATTCGCGCGTTCCCACTTTTTCTTTACTGACACCTTCTTTGAAAATATCATACGTATGAATCCCATCTTCAATTGCGGTCAGCCACGCATTATGGATCCGCTCCGCCACTTCCGTCTCTTCCAAATGCAGAAGCATCAATACACTTGCTAGCAGTAGCCCCGAAGGATTTGCCATGTTTTGTCCAGCCCTACGCGGTGCTGAACCGTGAATCGCCTCAAACATCGCGCCAAGCTCTCCAATATTAGCAGATCCAGCAAGACCCACCGATCCAGAAATTTGCGCTGCAACGTCTGAGAGGATATCCCCGTATAAATTAGGCATGACAATCACATCAAAAGCCTCTGGAGTATCCGCTAATTTGGCAGCGCCGATATCGACAATCCAGTGCTCGTTTTGAATGTCTGGATAAAGGTGCGCGATTTCATCAAAGATCTTATGAAAAAGCCCATCTGAAATTTTCATAATGTTATCTTTTGTAAAACAGGTCACCTTTTTGCGGTTGTGATGTCTTGCGTATTCAAAAGCATAACGGATAATTTTTTCAGATCCAGGTCTTGAAATGAGCTTAATTGAGGAGCACACTTCAGGAGATTGCCGATATTCAATACCTGTGTAGAGATCCTCTTCATTTTCTCTCACAATCACAACATCCATCTTCGGATGCTTCGTGCTCACAAAAGGCGCATAGGCCACACAGGGACGCACATTCGCATATAATCCAAGAGTTGTGCGTATGGTGACATTCAAGCTCTTGAATCCGCCCCCTTGAGGCGTTGTGATCGGAGCTTTTAGAAATGCCTTGCAACGGCGGATCGTATCCCAAGAACTCGGTTCGATTCCCGTTAGCATACCCTTCAAATAGACCTTCTCTCCAATTTCAATTTCATGCGGTTCAATTGGAGCTCCAGCTTCAGCAAGAACATGGAGGACAGCCCCCATGATTTCTGGACCAATTCCATCTCCATGAGCTATAGCAATCGGGATTTTTGAACTCTTCATGGCACCCTCCTTGTAAAATTTCTTTTTTAACGAGTTTAATTGAAGACTTCAAGCAAAAACCGTATACTGAAGAAAAAGTGAGCTAATCAGAAATGAAAGTGATTGGAAAGTTAATCCTAGAAACGGCAGTTGGAGATGGTAAAGTGATGCAAGATTCTGGTTCAAAAGATTGCGTTAATTTGCCATCTCCAACTGCCGTTTCTAGGTTAATAGAAGAGCAGAAGCAATATCTTAATTATTACTTTGATGAGCTCGATCTCTCGCACGTCGATCGCATTGTAAAAGAATGCGCCCAAACGAAGGGACTTATTGTCTTTACAGGCGTGGGTAAAAGCGGGATCATTGCCGAGAAAATAGCCATGACTCTGATTTCGACAGGGACCAAAGCGATCTATCTGCCTCCAACTAATTTTTTACATGGCGACATTGGGATCCTATCTGATAATGACCTCCTTATTTTCATGAGCCGCAGCGGTGAAACAGAAGAATTATTAAACCTCGTCCCCTTCGTTAAAAAAAGAAACACCCGTTTAGTGGCAGTCGTTTCCTCCCATGGATCTCGATTAGAGAGGGCATGTGATCTTTCGATCTATCTTCCTGTTAAAAAAGAATTATGCCCATTTGACTTAGCTCCCACAACCTCAACGACAGTCCAGCTCCTATTTGGAGACCTTCTTGCGATCGCCCTGATGCGCCTAAAACAATTCGATTTATCCCAATACATCCTCAATCACCCATCGGGTTCGATTGGCAAAAAAATGACCGTTAAAGTCGAAGAGCTCATGTTTAAAGAAGAGGCGATTCCCTTCTGTAAACCAGAGGATCGGCTCATTGAAGTCTTAGTCGAGCTATCCAATAAAAAATGTGGAGCGCTCCTCATCGTCAATACGGAGCAAGAACTACTCGGCATCTTTACAGATGGCGATTTGCGACGCACACTTCAAATGCAAGGATCGGACGTTTTAGAAAAGCCCTTAAGTTCTGTGATGACAGCTGCAGCGCTGACCATCCCAAAAGAGGCTCTAGCCTGGGACGCATTGAAAATCATGCAAAGAGACCCCAAAAAATACGTGATGGTTTTACCTGTCACTCATCAAAAAAAAGTCGTTGGCATCTTGCGCATGCACGATCTCATTCAAGCAGGCTTAACTTGACAAAGTCACATTAGACAAAAACTTTTTTTGGCGTGAAAGCCTAAGCGGTTCGAAGATCGCAAATGGGGTTGTATTGGCCAATACTAGCCTCATTTGCGATCTTCGAACCCCGGGAACTTTGACGCTCAAAAAAAGTCTTGTCTAATGTGACTTTGTCTAGTTAACGTAAGTTAAAAAAACATTTGCAAATAACACCTTAAAGCTCTTAGATGGAACTTTAAGCGTTGAGGTGCAAATGGAATTTATCGAGCCGTATTGGGTTGGAATTGTCATCGTTTTTCTGATCGGCTATTTGATCATTGTTTTCGAGCATCACGCAAAAATCAATAAAACAGCAATCGCTCTTTTAACAGCCGTTATCTGTTGGGTGATTTATTTCATAGGAAGTACGACCTCCTATGATGAAAACATTGGGCAGCTGGGACATCATCTTTCAGAGGTTGCGCAAATAGTCTTTTTTTTAATTGGGGCGATGACGCTTGTTGAGCTCATCGATTCGCATCAAGGCTTTAAAGTCATTACAGATAAAATGCATAGTCAGTCTAAGCGTAAAATGCTCTGGATGATTGCCTTTGTCTCATTCTTCTTGTCCTCTGTTTTAGATAATTTAACGACCACTATTTTGATGGTTTCATTTGTGCGCAAGCTAGTAGAAGATCGGGCAGATCGCCTTATTTTGGGATGCGTCATTGTGATTGCGGCTAATTCTGGAGGAGCGTGGACTCCAATTGGAGATGTGACGACCACGATGCTTTGGATCAATGGCCAGCTTTCAAGCTTAGCTGTGATGAAAGCTCTGTTTATTCCAAGTATGGTTTCGATGCTCATTCCTTTAATTTATTTTACACTCATCACGAAAGGAAAGCATTCTCCTATTTCAAAAAAATATTTATCGACAAAAGTTGAGCCGGGAGCGGGTCTTATTTTGGTTTTAGGATTAACGGGATTGGTGTGTGTCCCTCTTTTTAAAGCACTTACGGGACTTCCACCTTTTATGGGGGTGATTTTTGCGCTCGGCGCTTTATGGCTGGTAACCGATTTAATGCATCATAAGTATTCGGAAAGACAGCATTTACGCGTTCCTCATGTTCTCACGCGCGTCGACATTTCTGGAGTTTTGTTCTTTTTAGGAATTTTACTCTGTGTTGATGCGCTACAATCTGCTGGAATTTTAAAAGTTGTGGCAAACAGCCTCTTTGCGGCTTTTCCATCTCAAACGATGATAGCAAATATTTTAGGTCTTTTTTCGGCGGTTATCGACAATGTCCCCCTCGTTGCCGCCACAATCGGGATGTATCCTTTAGAGCAGTTTCCTCAAGATTCCACCTTTTGGCATATGATTGCCTATGCAGCGGGGACAGGAGGAAGTATTTTAATTATTGGGTCAGCAGCGGGAGTTGCCTTGATGGGGCTTGAAAAAGTCGATTTCATTTCCTACTTGAGGAAAGCCACCCTTCCAGCCTTTTTGGGTTACATCATCGGAATGGGCGCATATCTATTACTCTCTTAGATTAAGGGTGTTACAAATTGGGTCTCGGTCTGAGCTCGATGTTTTAGCCACGCCTGGTCCTTAAAAGGCAGAAAAAAGACCATTTCAAAAGTCATTTCAAAAAATAATATTCGAAATGTTTTATCCGTTTCTCATAGAGGAAAAACGTTTTTTTAAAAACTCTTTCTGAAGATTTTTTTGGAAAACGATTGCGTAAAATCCCACTTCTTTTGTATGTTATCGACATCCTTTAAACGGAAAGCTCTTCGAGAGCGGAAGTTAAAAGGAATAGTGCCTGCGAAGACGGGTGCGAGAGATGTTTTGACAGTAGAAGAGAAGTGATGTGATAAACATGAGTAAAGCTTGTGTGGATAAGTTGAGTAATTAACTTATTTGCCTTATATTTTTTTTTAAGTTATTTAATTAAGCGCAAGTAATCAAGGATTTTTTCTTTGAGA
>CAMAVL010000104.1 GCA_945861735.1 Chlamydia trachomatis | reverse complement strand
CAGGCGGGTTCAAAGCGCCTGTCGACCGATTTTTGAGACAACTTGGGTATTAATGAGACGAATTGCGTGTGTGATGCTGCAAAATATGCTCTGAGGTGTTGGATTTCCATGGCATTTAATGAGAATCCCATCGATTCCGCATAGAAGCGCTCCTGGATAGTCTGCGTAGTAAGCGCGGTGGCGAATCTCTGTTAACATCCCCTTAAGATGTGGAGAGGCTTCATCTGTTGCGGCCTCTTCTATTTGGTGAAGAATAAAAGTGGCGATCCCTTCAGCTGTTTTTAAAAAAACATTGCCTGTAAACCCATCGGTTACCAGAACGTCAATATCTCCTTCAAAGGCATTGCGCGCTTCGATATTTCCAACAAATGAAGGGAGAGATTCAAGCAGAAGATGGGCTTCTCGCAATTCTGGAGTTCCTTTCGTGGATTCGGCTCCGATGTTGAGCAATCCGACTCTAGGGTTTTTGATGTGGCGACTTTTTTGGTAGGCGATTCCCATTTTGGCAAATTGGAGGAGGTTTTCTGCTTTATAAGTCGTGTTTGCTCCCACATCCAAAACGGCGATTTCACTTTTTCGAGTAGGGAGCAGGGCTAAGAGAGCGGGGCGTTCGATGCCGGGGAGCATGGATAGATTGATTTTTGCACAAGCTGTGAGTGCGCCGGTATTACCAGCGGAGATAAAGGCGTTAATTTGGTGTTTTTTCAGCATGTTAATGCCGACGACAAGGGAGGAGTTTTTTTTCAGGCGAATAGCTGTTAGAGGATTGTCATCCATTGTGATCACTTCAGTCACGCAATGAAAGGAAATATTCAAGGGTGGGTGTGGGTGTCCGTAAAACAATTCTTGGGTGCCAAAAAAAGTAAGCTTGGCACATGGAGGGAGCTCTACCGCAAAGCCGAGAATTGCTTTCAGCAATTCATCGGGCTTCGTGTCGCTGCCCATTAGATCAATTCCAATGTGGCAGGTTGCGGATCCCCCCGAAGGGGAAGTGTTACTCTGCCCTCGCATGGATCACAACTCGATTTGCGTAAAAGCCGCAATGAGGACAAATTCTGTGAGCGATACGGGGTTTGCTGCAATTAGAGCAATTAGCAACATTCTGAGGTTTTTTTGCGTGGTGGGAACGTCTAGAGTTCTTGCGAGCGTTTGACGTGCGATTACGTGGTACTGCCATGGTTATGATCTCCTTTAAGGAATAATGAAAGATTATAGGTGGATGTTTGTTTTATTTAAAAGATAAATTCGCTTTTTTTTAAAAAATCCCTTAAATCTCAGGTTTTTTCGGTGTCAAGCCCTGCAAACGGAAAATAGGTCGTTGCAGAGGTGTCTTCTTTTTTTTGAGGAGAGGGGCTTTTTAAAAAAGATTTTATAGCATTTCGTTTGGGGCAGTTGTTGTGATTGCACTCAGCAAACTGAGGAATATGAAGTAAAATTGCCTCTCGAATCTCTTTTGCTAGGTCAAAAACGCCACCTGGAATTTCCTCTAAAGGCTCGGAGTGGTAGTGATTTTTAACGTTAATGGGGATGCTAACGGGGTCGTTACAGATCAAGCAGGGGAGACTTGCTGCTGTTTTTGCAGATAAATGAATGACGAGATGCTCATCGGCAAGATAAGCCTCTGCCTCGACATGAACATCCTCTGGAAACTGCAAATCTGTCTCATTGACCTCTAAAAACGCAGGAGGAAGGATATGGTGTACTTTTTCTGTATGCGCATTTTTGAGGCGATCAACGTAAATTTTAAATTTATCCATAATAGTACCTTAAGAATTTGGGGCTCAAAAAAGGAAGATTTTACTTCATTGGCGATAAGGTCTCAAGGATAAACTGTGCAGCTCTTAAGCTTGCGTTTTTATCTTGAAGAATTTGATTAATGGTAGAGCAAAGATCTTTGCACTGATCTCGCTTAGGTGTTTCTTGGATTAAAGGAATAAGTTGATTTAAGAGGGCCTCTTTTGTGAAGTTAGGGCCGAATAATTCTTTAAAAACTTCCCTACCTGCAATGATATTGACAAGACAGTAGAAGGGAAGTCTAATTCGCAAAATATCTCTTGCGATGATCAGATCGAGTAGAGAAATCCCATATGTGACAACTGTTGGGGTGTGGTGAAGGGCAAGCTCTAATGTCACAGTGCCTGATTTTGAAATCGCTGCATAGGCGCTTTTCATGAGATCGTAAGATCTCTTTGATGGAACGCATCGATCAAAAGTAAACCCTTCATCCGATCCCATCTTAAGAATTGTCTCGCGAAACTTCTCATCCGAAATTGAAATTGCAAAGTAGATGCTTTCATCCATTTTCCGAAGCTCTTTACACACTTGGATGTAAATGGGCAAATTGCGTTTCAGCTCTTTTGTGCGGCTGCCTGGAAAAATGGCGATGACTTTCTTGGCCTTTGGAATTTCAAGATCTTGATAGGGATATTCTTTTAACCTTTGGGTAAGTGGATTTCCAACGTATTCCACATGAAGAGAGGTGTCTTTAAAATAGGTTTTTTCAAAAGGGAGGATGCAGAGGAGGAGATCGAGATTTTTTGCCATCAAGGGGATGTTTTTCTTTCCCCAAGCCCAGACGGATGGGCAGATAAAATGGCAGAGCTTTCCTGTAAATCCTTTTTTGCGTAGGTGTTTAGCCATGCGTAGATTAAAGCCTGGGTAGTCGATAAAGACAACGGCTTTAGGGTTGATCTCGAGGATTTGTTTCGCGACGAAATAAAATTGGCGGATTAATTTGGGAAGGCTTAAAAAAACATCGACAAAGCCCATCACCTGAAATTCTTCCATCGGCAAAATGCACTCTAGCCCTTGTGCGCGCATCAAGGGGCCTCCAACGCCAACGCATTTGAGAGAGGGGGTTAGAGCTTTTAAATTTTTAAGAAGGTTTTCTCCGTGGAGATCGCCACTTTTTTCTCCTGCAAAGATAAATAGATCACACGACATCGATGCACCCAAGCTTTTCTGCGATCCATCTGGCTCCTTGATGGAAGATTGCTTTGGATGTGCCATGTCCTTGGAACCCAATTGATGGGGAGATAATGAGCTCAACTTGGGGGGAACGGACTTTTTTTTCTAATTGACTTGAAGAGAGTTTTTCAATGAAGTTAAAGCAGTTGCGTGTTCCAACGCGCACATCGATATTGCCAATGTAAAATCGTAAAGGGCGGGTTCCTAGTTTTTCAATGAAGTGTTCGAGATTCAAAGATTCAATGAGAGAACTGTGTTCAAGTGTTTGGAATTCTTTAATCGAAGAGACGCGTGTCAGAGGAGCAAATCCTAGAATGGATTGAAAGTGGGGGATTTGAGCTGCTGCAAGCGTTGCAATAAAGGCGCCTCTAGAGAGGCCCATCGTTGCGATTTTATTTGAAATGAGAACATTTTGTTTGAGTAGATTTTCAACGAGTCGCTCAATTTGATCGATACATTCTTGGATGATGTTGTGTCCTTTGGAAATTTCATCCGCCCAAATTTCAAGCGCTTGTGTTGCAGGTAAATCTTTTCCATGACCTGGGAGGTCGACAGAGAAAATGCGAATCGGTAAATTAGAAAGATAGGCAACGGGTTGATTAAAGGGGTCTAGGGTAAGGCTCTCATCAGCTGAAAGGGCGAAATAAAAAATGGCAGGAAGGGGGCCTTCAGACAAGGGAGGGCCTGCAAACTTAAAACTGTTCATTAGACCTCTTAAGTAACCTCATATGCTTGTTAAAACCGATCTTTTTTCGTCATTTAAAACCCTATCGATTCGCCTACACTGCGTGTATGTCTTAATCGATAGGATTTTAAATGGCAAAAAAATCTTCGATTTTTCCAAACAAAGCAGGTTATTCAAGAGGTCTATTCGTATCAGGCTGTTTCGGTTTTCGCTTGCGTAAAGCAGAGCGTTGCTGGGCATTGCAGGCATCAAGCCACTCTTGCAGAGGTTGTTGTAAGCTAGGTTCTACGGAGCAGCGTATTTTTAAAAAGTCGAGCGATTTCATGAAATCGGGATCGTGAGGGACTCTCAGTTTGCGATGTTTTCTAGGCTCGAGAGGGATCAGGCGATATTGCGCTGTTAAAATGGAAACAAGGCCTACTTTTAGACGCCTAGAGAGCTGAAAGAAGGGGCGGAAGACGTCATCGACTAAGTCCTGTATTTCATTATAAAGGTCGCCTAAATGGGGCTTCCGTTCCCGGTCGAGGTAGCGATGTCTAATCCGAATTTCAAGCAGTGGGAAAATCAAACAAGCTAATAAAATTGAGCGGTCTAAAGGGGGCTTAGCACTTTCGTGGAGGGTTGCGTCGATCTCATGTAAATAAGAGTAAACATTCTCGCTCTCGGATGATTCGAGGAAATCCCCTAAAAGAGGGCTGAGTAAATGGAGCATGCCATGTTCTGTTAATAGACGAAAAAAGGGTTCAGAAGAGCCAGACTCGAGCATGCGGAGCAATTCTTCTTGAATGCGAGCAGGAGAGCTTTTCGCAATTTCATGGCGACATTCTAATAGAGCAACTCTGGCCGGCGGATCGACTTCAAAGCCAAAACGGGCCTGAAATTTCAAAAGACGCAGCATTCGAACGGGGTCTTGTCTAAAGCGGATAAAAGGCTGTCCGATGGTTCGTAAATATTTTTTTTCAATATCAGGATACCCATCTGCATAATCGATGATGGTTTGCGATTCTGAGTCGTAAAACAGTCCATTAATCGTAAAATCGCGTCGAGAGACATCCTCTTCTGGAGATCCCCATACGTTATCGCGGACGATTAAACTATCTGTTTCATTATCGCCGGAGCGAAAAGTAGAAACCTCTAGAATTTTGTGGCCAAAGCGGATGTGGGCTAGCCGAAAGCGTCTGCCAATGAGAATGCAATTGCGGAAGATTTTTTTGATTTGTTCTGGTTCTGCAGAGGTGGATATGTCGTAATCTTTCGGTTTTTGGTTGAGTAGAAGATCCCGTACGCTGCCACCAACGAGGTAGGCGATAAAGCCGGCTTTGTGTAATTTTTCGAGTACATAGAGCGCATCAGGGTCGATTTTATCAATTGGAAGCTGATGCTTTTCAAAGGGATAGATCTTGTGTTCCACTCAATCCTTTATAGAGATTTTTATGAGTTTTTAGGCTGATATTTAAGTCTACCTGGAAAAAATTAAAAGTCAAGTATACTGTGGGGTGCCCCAAGTTTTTAAGGCGTTCCTATACAACATGTAACATCAGCAATTCCCGTGAAAAAAAATTCGCGAAGAGAGTAGAATGATTTTTCAATTTTTTTTCGCGGAGCCTGCGAAAAAATGATTGATCTACGATGATCTACTTGTCTCTCGTTCTGATAGGGATTTTATGAATTTATCTACCACCCGCTTCACAAGCTCGCTCGAGGGCAATAGAGATCACAGAGGAAGAGAGAAATACAATCACAGGAATCATTAGACTTCTTGCATAACCTCTTCTCCGTGCCCGTGTGAGAGCCCTTGCCCGATTAGTATTTTTTCTGAGCCATTTTAACCAACATGGATACTATACGAATCAATAGACTTCTTGCATAACCTCTTCTCCGGGCACGGGCAAGGAGAAGAGGTTATGCAAGAAGTCTAATACTAGCCCCATTTGCGATATTCGAACCCCAGGAGCTTTGACGTTCAAAAAAAAATCTTGTCTAATGTGACTTTGTCAAGTTAGGTATGAAGTGATCGTTTCAGCTTTTTAATTATTTATGGCATTTTTTATTTTAATATTGAAACTAACTAAAGCTTTTTGTTATTATTTAGTATTGTATTAGCGATTCGGATCTTTACAGCGGTTGTTTTTTAGATTGTTGAATTCGCCAACTCGACTTTGCAACTTTTTCTGAGCTCATCTCGCTTGAGAGAACCCCTCAGGTGTAATTTAAATTCACAGGATCGGCTTGAATATGCCTTCCTGTGAATTTAAATTACGCCTGAGGGGCTCTATCTGCGAGAGGGGCCAGAAAAAGTTGCAAAGTCGAGGCCAAGTGTATTTACAAAAGGAATGTAAAATGTCGATATGTTCATTAGATGTCACTTTCGGTCAATCACCTGGTAGGACTTCGGATCGTTCAGAAGCGACTAAGTCTGCGCTCGAAGAGAAAACAGACGCGGCATCGCAGCTTATTTTGAAACATCAAGGGGGATTGGCGTCTGTATCCCGCACAGCGGATGAGCTTGTGTCCGCCTTGTCTGCGAATCAACTGATACCTTCTGATTTTACAGCTCATTCCTGGAAGGACTCAGGAAGGGCGTATTACATTGACCCGTTTTATGATGATAGCCTCAAACTAGGAATGGCGAATCTTTACGGTTACCGGTTTCGTGATGGTCCGCTAACTCATATACCCAACTCGGTCATGAACTTGGATTTGGACCTGCGCGAAAGCTCCCGCGGATCATCGATCTTAAGTCGCCCTATATTAACAATATGGGGCGACTTAAGATCGACGATCCCCGGGGCTTTGGCGCGGTCCAAATTCCAAGTTGCTGACCGAGTTGGGTATAAGCGTGACAGCGCACTAGTCGATGTGAGCGAGTTTCAATCCGATGATCCCAATAATAATTAAAACAATCGAAATCAAGCGAATGATATGATGGGAATCCCCAAAGAAAATAATCCCGCAAACAACAGTTCCTGCAGCGCCGATTCCAGCCCACACAGCATAAGCCGTTCCAATGGGAATTGTTTTCATTGACTGGGATACAGAAAAGAAGCTGAGGACGATGAAAATCACCGTGATAATACTCGGCACGAGTTTTGTAAAGCCTTGGCTAAATTTGAGAGCAATTGTAAAGCAGATTTCGAAAAAGCCCGCTAGAAGTAAAAAAATCCAAGCAATTGACATAAGCCCTTAATGGTAAAATCAGTTTTGAATATAGGGATTATCCTTAAAAAAGACAAGGAAAAGGAAAATTAACAATGAGGAGTCTCCTCAACGCCCCACAGTATACACTTTTTTTTCTTATACCCAACTCGGTCAGCAACTTGGAATTTGGACCGCGCCAAAGCCCCGGGGATCGTCGATCTTAAGTCGCCCCATATTGTTAATATGGGGCGACTTAAGATCGATGATCCGCGGGAGCTTTCGCGCAGGTCCAAATCCAAGTTC
>CAMAVL010000103.1 GCA_945861735.1 Chlamydia trachomatis | reverse complement strand
TGTTTTGTTTGTTGTGTTTTGTTTGTTGTGTTTTGTTTGTTGTGTTTTGTTTGTTGTGTTTTGTTTGTTGTGTTTTGTTTGTTGTGTTTTGTTTGTTGTTTTTTGTTTGTTTTGTTTTGTTTGTTGTGTTTTGTTGTTGTTAATTGTATTTGTTTGTTAATTTAGTTTCAACTTTAACAAATTTTTGATGGTTAAAAAATATCTGAGGTTTTCTATGGATATGAAATTTCGATTTATTTTACCGAAAGGACCGGAGTATTGCAGGGAGAGAATGTTGCGTTGGGAAGCATTAGATAAATCTTTAGGACGACCTCCTAATTTTGAAGTATTATCAGAAGATGAAAAAAGTCTTCATCTCATAGCTCTTCATGGAAAGAAGCTTGTGGGATGTATTTGTTTTTTGCCTGAAACGGGCACACAGGGGAAAATTTTTGAAATGGCTGTCAGTCAGGAGTATCAAGGCCGAGGATTTGGACGGCAGTTGCTTTTGACGTTGGAGCGTTCTTTAATTGAGAAAGGAATTCTCGATGTGTATCTTCATGCTCATATCGAATTTGAATCGTTTTATCAGCGACTGGGATATTTGGGCGAGGGGGACGTTTTTGTAAAAATGGGTCAATCACTCAAGCGGATGAAAAAAAGCTTGAGTAGTACTGATCATTAAGTTTAAAAGGAATGTTTTACAATTTTTTAAGGAGTATTTTTTTATGTCAATTGGAGATATCGAAAAGCATTTGGGTCCTAAGGCGAAGGATTTGTTAACGCATGTATGTAAAACGGTACCTAAAGAGATGCTTCATGTTCCCGGATCGGATTGGATTGATCGGATCTTTTCTTCATCAGATCGAAATGTGCGTGTTTTGGGAAGTCTTCAACAGCTCTTTGGTCACGGAAGATTAGCGCATACGGGGTATCTTTCCATTTTACCAGTGGATCAAGGGATTGAGCATTCTGCAGGGGCTTCTTTTTCTCCGAATCCCGAATACTTTGATTCTGAAAATATTGTCAAATTAGCAGTTGAAGGGGGGTGCAATGCAGTGGCATCGACATTGGGAGTCCTTGGAACTGTTGCCAGAAAGTATGCGCATAAGATCCCGTTCATGCTGAAAATTAATCACAATGAATTGCTCTCTTATCCCAATCAGTATGATCAGGTGATGTTTGCTTCGATTAAACAAGCTTATGATATGGGATGTATGGCGGTTGGGGCGACCATTTATTTTGGTTCAGCAGAGAGTCGCCGGCAAATTGTTGAAGTCTCAAAGGCCTTTGCAATGGCGCATGAGTTAGGAATGGCAACTGTTTTATGGTGTTATTTGCGCAATCCTGCGTTCAAAACGGACAAGGAAGATTATCACGATGCGGCCGACTTAACGGGACAGGCAGATCATCTAGGCGCCACCATTGGCGCGGATATCGTTAAACAAAAATTGCCGATCAATAATGGGGGCTTTAAAGCCTTGAAGTTTGGTAAGCAAACAGATGCAATGTATACAAAGCTATGTACAGATCATCCAATTGATTTATGTCGTTATCAAGTGATGAATAGCTACATGGGGCGTATTGGGTTGATTAACTCAGGCGGTCCTTCTGGCAAAAATGATATGGCCCAAGCTGTTGAGACGGCCGTGATTAATAAGCGAGCGGGTGGAATGGGTTTAATTTCAGGACGGAAGGCCTTTCAGAAATCGAGGAAGGAAGGGGTCGAGCTTCTGCATGCAATCCAAGATGTCTATCTTTGCAAGGAAGTAACCTTAGCTTAAAAACGGCAGTTGCAGACCTCGATGTTCCACTTTTTTATGGTTCATAGAGCGATTACAGCGAACTTAAATTCATTCGATCGACGAGGACCATAGTCGAAGGCTCTATGGCCAAGGAGGAGAATGGATTTAAGGAAGCTGTAATCGCTCTATGAACCATAAAAAAGTGGAACATCGAGGGAGACGGCAAATTGACACAATCTTTTGAACCAGAACCTCTTCCGATAGGGGGGGCCTTCACCGTTAGGGAATGTGCGCCTCATATCGAAAGAGGTTCTGGTTCAAAGTCTTGCATCACTTTGCCATCTCGAACTGCCGTTTTTAAGCTTAAAATTTTGATGAGTTGTTTGATTGGATTTTCTTGACTCTTGAAATGTTTTTTCTTTCCAGAGGGAGCATCAGAGGTTTTTTTCTTTTTGACGCTTCCTTCAACTTCCCAAGGAAATGGACGTTTTGCAGCGGGGATTTTTGCATTTTGATCGGGTAGTGTAGCAAGTTTCCCTAAAAGTCCCTCGACTAGAGCTCCAGCTGTGCCGCCGATGGCTCCTGAAATCACCTTTTGTTGCCAAGCGAGTAAAAGAGCGATCTTAGCGGTCGCTTTTCCAGTATTGATATGAACATCATTTGCCGGGCCTTTCATGGGGATTGTCAACACATAATTCTCTGGGAGTCCGCTAATCCCAAATGCTTGGTAGAGGCTTTGTGCGGTCAGCCCTAAAATCATATCTACATAATGTTTAAGGAGATCGATCTCTCCCCAGATGGCAATGTCAAAGGTATCAGATAAAAGTATCTCTGTTCTTTCTAACTTAAGGGTTCCTTGAGAGACATTTAAATCTAAAGGAGCAAACCAGAGCTTTATATCTTTTTCAAAGCCTTGGGCCTTGAGAAGGCCTAGAGTAATTTTTATATTTCCTTCATTGCCGCAATAGATTTTCCCGAGTTCAATGCGCGCTTTAGGGATGTTGATTTTAGCCATATCAAAGGGATGAAGGGGGAGATAGAAATTTTGACTTGGGATTTCAAGCGTAATGGGATCTTGGGAGTAAATATAAGAAATATCTAAGGGGTTTAATTCTTTTAAAAATAGACGACTTATTTCGGGTGTTATTTTGGCTTGGACATAAATGGATTGATCGAGGACTAAAGCTCCCGCTTTAAGATTCCCTATGAGAGACGCTTTCGCATTTGGGGAATTGAGATTTAATGTCAATGGTCCTGAAAAATTTTGAAGTGAACTTGAAATGCTGGCATTGATGGTATCTCCAAAAATAATACTAAAGGGAGAACTCGAAACTCCATTTATTCGAGCAAAGAGATTTAGAATGCAAGAGGGAAACTTGGCAATTTTCAATTGGATCTCAGAGGAGATGGCACTTAAATCAAGTTCGTTTTTTGCATTAAATAGATGACTGATCGTTCCATTAAGGTTCAAAGAACCTGTTTTTTCTTGAGCGCTTTTAGAAGAGACGTTTGTACTGACAGCTAAAGAAATAGGAGAGGTAGCATCGGTTTTATTTAAAGAAAAGTTAAGATTAGACAAATGGATTTCTTCTTGAGATGTTTGATCCAATAGGTAGATGTCATTGTTTTTAACTGTTCCAACTAAGAATAGTTGTAATAGATCATTAGACATCTGGGGGATTCGATTTCTCTGAGAGGCTAAGGGAATTCGAAGCTTTGAAAAATCGATGGAAAATGTGGTTGGTTGCATTAATTGAAAGAAGCGTTTTTCTAAACGATCTAAGAAGAGGTATCCATCAGGCGTTAAAGTCCAGTTCACTTGGGCATTTTCTATTTGGGCTGCAGTTTGATCGATATGTAGGCTCGTATCAATTGAAATTAGGGGGCTTGCTGTCTTAACGGATAGGGCTTGTTCAGTGGGTGTGCTTTTTCCTTTAATTGCAAAATTAAAAGAAGGGCCGATCAGGGGAGCGTAATTGACTCCACAAAGATTGGAAGGGATGTGTTGCCCATCGCAACTGATCTGAATGGATGAGGGATTTAGATCAAATCCTGTTAAATTGGAAATAGTTGCCAAGATGTTGAGTTGGCTTGTCTTTTCATTTTGGACTTGAGAAGAGATCTGAAGAGAGGCTGTTTTTTTGTAAGGATCTATGTGAAATGGGATCTGCATATTTTGAAATGAAATTGCGCCTATCGATAGAGAGGAAATGGAGGCGTCTCCATCTATTTTTGTTTTTTGATTTTTAGAGGAAAGAGCAAGCTCTAATTGAGAGAGGGTGCATTCTATTGGATTTGGTTCCAAGAGATAAGTAAATTGCGCCGGGGCTTTGAGTTTAATTGTTTCTGCAATAGAGAGATCTAAAGATGGAAGTTGAAAAAGAGGCGCATTAGCTGTGATGCGAACCCTTTTTTCTAAGGCAGTTACATCCATAGAGCAATCCAAATCAAGGCTTGATCCAAGATACTGATTAAGAGAGGAGTTGGATAGAGAGAGATGAGAAATGAGCTCGATTACCAGGTGTTCTTTAGAAACGGCTAATCCCATATTTAAAGATTCTAAGATGAAAGGCATCTCAAATGCCTTCATTGAAATGTTCTTAGATGAGGTGAGCTCTCCTTTTAGGGTCATTGAGGAGAGATCTGCTTTTTGTTTCAGAATAGGGATGGAAAATTCTTTGAGAGCAAATTGGATTGTTTCAGGTGCTTCCAGAGAGATCTCGCATAGAAAGGGAAGTATTTGCGCAGCTTTTTGAATGAATAGTGGAGTAAGGGTCATACTGATGTAAGAGGGCTTTTGTAAGCGGATCCATGCATCTTTAGCCTCTGCAGAAAGGGAGGCATTCAATTGAGGGGAGGTAGCATCCAGTGATACTTTAAATGTGTTGGCATCAAAGGATGCCTGGAGGTCCATTGTAATGCTTGAACCGATTGCATTGAGAAGGATCCCATTAAATTGAGGGGAGAATTGAGAGATGATTTGATCGATTCCCTGTATAGGCAACTGAAAGAGATGAGTTGTTAATGAAATGGAGGGTGTTTCTCGATCAAGAGATTTAAGTTCTGCATCCATTTGAACAGAGCCGTTATTTGTAGCGCAGGAGAGCTTAGCTGTGATGAAATGTTCTGTTTTAGGAATATGAATGAGGGATTGAATGTTAGAAAAGGAAATGGGGTCTGCATTTAAGGAGAGAACTTCTATCTTGCCGTCGATGATTTCACATTTTCCAGTGATGTTATGGATCCATTTTCGGATAGGGATCATGCCGATCTGTAAAGTGGGTACTAGCGAAGCTTTTTGAAAATGATATTCTGGAATTACAGTAGCAGTAGGTGGCGAATCATTGCGGATATAAAATTCGGGATGAGAGAGCGTGCATAAGCCAATTTCGTGAAAAAAAAGGATTTTCCAAAGGGGGCTATCACTTTTTATCTCAGAGCAGTTTAATAGAGGTTTCTGATGAGGATCGATCATACGGATCCCTTGAATAGATTGGGTATTCCATAAGCTTAAAGAAAGGTGGTCAATTGAGAGTTTCCCCTCGATTTTGTGATTCATATAGTTCACAAGCCACCCTGTTCCCGTTTTTGTTGAAAGAACAGGTGGGATGATCGTCAGGGTAGCTAGTAATAAAAAAACCAAAATGAGGATCCATAGAAAAACG
The DNA here is from genome assembly GCA_945861735.1 of Chlamydia trachomatis. Taxonomy (GTDB): domain Bacteria; phylum Chlamydiota; class Chlamydiia; order Chlamydiales; family Rhabdochlamydiaceae; genus CAMAVL01. The sequence continues at coordinate 1,742 of CAMAVL010000103.1, read as the reverse complement.
GGGGGTCTTTTTTTAGTCGATTTTATTGAAGAGGGTTGCATATGAGATTACTCAGTCGGGAGTTCAGGAATAATGGAATAAGCGCGGATGGGTTCTTTTCTCCCTTCCAAAGTCATTTTGCCTAAATCAGTCATTTTAAAAAGGTGTTTCGTTGCTATATAGGTTGACTCACTGACTAGAATCGGTATTTTTAGTGCTTTTGTCGCTTGTTCTAGACGCGCTGCAACATTTACAGTATCTCCAATTGCAGTGTATTCCATTCGTTTTTCAGAGCCTATATTTCCGACAACTGCGAGGCCTGTATGAATCCCAATGCCCATTGCGATCTGAGGCTTATTTTCTTTTTCCCATCGAGTGCATAGCGTTGTTAAAGCTTTTTGCATTTCAAGTGCTGTTAAGATTGCATGTTGTTCCTGTAGAGGATCTTCAAGAGGTGCTCCAAATTCAACCATAATTCCATCGCCTAGGAATTTATCAAAAGTTCCTTCATGAGCAAAAACAATATCCAACATGACTGCGAAAAATTCATTTAATAATGAAACGACTTGCTCAGGAGGGAGGTGTTCTGCAAGGCGAGTAAAGTGGCGAATATCTGAGAAAAGAACAGTGATTTTCCGTCTTTCTCCTTCAAGTTTAGTGGGTGTATCACTTTTAATAATTGCATCGAGAACGTGTTTGGAAACATAGCGGACAAAATTCATTTTCATCCGTTCCCGCTCTTTTAACCCAGTTGTCATATGATTAATGGAGTGAGCTAGATCCTCAAATTCATCTTTAGTATGAAGATCTGCATGGTAGTTGAGATTCCCTTTTTCAATTTCTTCCATTGCATTGCATAAATAATGTAAAGAAACACTTACTCGACGAGAGAGGACATGCGCGCCCCAGATAGAGAGGAGAAGAGATCCTAAAATTCCTAGTAAGCCGTATAAATTTAGTTGAAAGAGTAGGTTTTTGATTTGGCTCGAATCAATGTCGGTTGCGATCGTTGCAACATAGTTGCCAGCAGAATCCTTTACAGGAGCAAATGCGGTTAAAAATGTTCCCCATTGATCGGATATAAATTGAGGAGGAGAATAGTACTCATCCAAATGGTCGGTGATTTCAGCCGCATCATTATAGGCATCGATTTGACCTGTATAACCAGCCTCTAGAGGAATTTCTTCTGCATCGACAATAAAAATCAGTTCTTTGGGATTTAGGGGATTTGGTCTTAATGCATAAAGAGAGGTTACGTTGATATCGGATCTTCTATTTGCATCGCGAATTTTTCTTAATGTTTTGATTACGAGAGAATAAGCAGTGGAATTTTCATCAGCTCGCGTTTTGATCTCTTGAAAGAGAGAAGGATCGATAACAGCTGCCGTTGTTGCAGAGACCGACATCGCTTTAGATTTTAACTCCGTCCACAAAAAACGGTGAGTTTCATAATACATTACCCCAAGACCGACTCCAGAGCAAAGAAAAGCGATTCCTAATAAAGAAAGATAGAGTCTTGTTCGGTATTTCATCGATTTGTAGCTGCCTCATCTCATATTTTGCACTGTATCTTGACAAAGTCACATTAGACAAGACTTTTTTTGAGCGTCAAAGCTCCCGAGGTTCGAACATCGCAAATGGGGTTGTATTATTAGACCTCTTGCGTATACTGCAGTCGGCCTGAAACTTGGATTTGGACCGCGCCAAAGCCCCGAGGATCGCCGATCATAAGTCGCCCTATATTGTTAATATTTTGCGACTTA
>CAMAVL010000102.1 GCA_945861735.1 Chlamydia trachomatis | reverse complement strand
AAAGGAGCAACCGGAAATATATAAGGCTTTAGGCTTGCAATCCCAGATTCTTAGAGCAACCAAAACAATTCTGTAAATTCAAGATGTAGTGACGAATAGCCTAACTTCTAAGCTGTTCTCATAGAGAGAGCCGTTGAAGTTGGGTTAAGGAATTCGAACACATCCCTGCTCCAAGCTGGGCTGGCGGAACCATTCGTGATTTTTTGTGCAGTAGGATTGTTTTTTAAGACACCTTTGTGGGTAGTGCAATTTGGACTCATGGCCCCCCGAGGAACCTGCATCAACATAATTATTTCCGGCATTAGCATAACCAACCCTCATTATTAAATATTAATTAGCAATTAACATCATCCTACAACACAATTATAGCATTAAACTGCATTGTCTAAATAAACTAATTTAGTTTTTTTTCTTCAAGTAGTTTGCATATGTTTATCCACTCCTTCTAAAGAGAAAAATCGACCCCAAAAGGGACATTTTAACTTTGGAGGGAATTGCGTTGACACGAAAAATATCAACTTTAAAATTGAAATAGACTTTTATTTTAATTCATTGTAATTGTAAAAACAGAAGCATTAACCTGGCTGTTGCATGAAAAAATACGTTATAATGATCGTCTCCATTGTCGTTTCTCTGTTTTATTACCAAATGGCTAAAGCGGACGGAGCTGATTCTGATTTCTCAAGCAAAATCATTGAATATCAAGTAGATGAAAATAAATATGTCGTTGTTGTCGTAGAAGATGACCTCACCCAAAATGAAACAAAACGGATCGCTTTGAAAAAAGCTGCTGCAATGGCTGTCAATAAAGAATTTCAGTACCTGGTCATTGAATCTGAGAATGAAATTTCCGTCTTAAAATCCAATGCAGCCTCGCCAAATGACTCTGAGACTCAAAAAATGTACTATGAAATGGCCGAAAGCCGAAATCTTGGGCATCACCCCTCTGGCAAGCAAAACCTTTCAGGAGTTACCTTGTATACGGGATGGCGCATTACGGTCAGCTTCTACAAGGAAAAGCCTGAAGGATCCCCTATCAACGCATGCGATTACGCCCCTTGCAAAACCTTTTTTTGAACCGCTCATTTCCGCATTTCACCGAAGAATGGTTTGCAAATAATCAACTATTCAAATATATTGCTCAAATATCTTAAAAGACCTCATGTGAGGTTTTTTATTTCCCTATTTTTTTGTGATTTTTCTTAAGGAGACAAGGCGAAGATGCCGACAATCAATCAATTAATTCGATTTGGCCGTGGCCCAAAGATGAAACGGAAGAAATCCCCTGCCCTGCAGCGCTGCCCTCAAAAACGAGGCGTTTGCCTTCAGGTTAAGACGAAAACACCGAAGAAACCTAACTCAGCTTTGAGAAAGGTCGCTTGGGTTCGCCTCTCTAATGGTCAAGAGGTGATCGCATACATTGGGGGAGAAGGACATAACCTACAAGAACACAGTATCGTTCTTATCCGAGGCGGTCGTGTAAAAGATTTACCTGGAGTTCGTTACCACATCGTTCGCGGTACATTGGACTGCGCAGCGGTAAAAGATCGTAAGAAATCCAGATCCAAATATGGCGCAAAGCGTCCTAAGTAATATTAGGATACCTCTCTATATGTATGGAGAAATAGGTATCCTGGCCCACTATTGGTTCTCCTTAAACTAAATAGAGTCAATCGCGGGCCGGATTTGAGAAGAAATTCTCATTCCAAGTGAAATTTTAAGAACTCTAGAAAAATCGAGGATAAGTCACATGTCACGTAGAAGACAGGCTGTAAAAAGAGAGATTGAACCAGATACTCTTTACAATAGTCTTGTATTAGCCAAATTCATCAATAAGCTCATGATCTGCGGAAAAAAATCTCTCGCCCGCCGCATTGTATACAATGCCCTCGAAAGATTTTCTAAAAAGATCAAAGCAGAAGATCCTTTAGTAGCCTTTGAACAGGCGCTGGAAAATGCGAAGCCCTCTCTTGAAGTAAAATCTCGCAGAATCGGTGGCGCAACATACCAAGTGCCAATCGAAATCCCACCTGACCGTCGCACAGCGATGGCCATGCAGTGGATTATCAAATACTCACGCGACAAATCGGGTCGTTCTATGGAAGAAGCATTAGCAACAGAGCTAATCGACTGTTTCCAAAACCAAGGATTGACGATCAAGAAAAAAGATGACACCCATCGTATGGCTGAAGCAAACCGTGCTTTTGCCCATTACAAATGGTAAAGAGGATCTATGGCTAAGCAACGACCAGAAACTGACAAGTTAAAAGATGTGCGCAATATTGGTATCATGGCGCATATCGATGCCGGTAAAACGACATGCACTGAGCGTATTCTCTATTATTCTGGCCGCGTCCATCGTATTGGAGAAGTTCATGAAGGTGCTGCAACGATGGACTTTATGGAGCAAGAGCGTGAACGTGGAATCACGATCACATCTGCTTCAACAACTGTCTATTGGAACCAACAAAAAATTAATATCATCGACACTCCAGGACACGTTGACTTTACGATCGAAGTGGAACGCTCACTTCGCGTTCTCGATGGCGCCGTCGCCGTCTTTGATGCGGTAGCTGGCGTTCAGCCTCAATCAGAAACTGTTTGGAAGCAAGCAGAGCGCTATGGCGTTCCTCGCATTGCTTTTGTAAACAAGATGGATCGAGTCGGCGCTGATTACTTTATGGCTATTGCTTCGATGAGAGAAAAGCTCGGTGCTAATGCTGTTGCTGTCCAATGCCCTATCGGCTCTGAAGGGGAATTCAAAGGAATGGTCAATCTCGTTACGATGGAAGCTTATCTATTCCTCGACGAGACTCTCGGTGCAAAATACGAGACGACTGAAATTCCAGCGGATCTTCTCTCCCGTTGCCAACAAATGCGTCAGAGCATGCTCGAAGAACTTGCTACCATTGATGAGTCTAATGAAACATTCATGATGAAAGTTCTTGAGAACCCCGCATCGCTCACTGTTGATGAGATCAACGCTGTGATTCGCGCTGGAGTTTGCTCAAATAAAATCAACCCTGTTCTATGCGGAACTGCTTTTAAAAACAAAGGAATCCAGCCTCTTTTAGATGCTGTGATTAATTGGATGCCATCTCCTCTCGACAGAGGTGAAATCAAGGGAATTAACATCGATACGGGTGAGCCTCTTGAACTCGTTCCTCGAGATGACGGACCACTTGCTGCCTTGGCATTTAAAATCATGTCTGACCCTTATGTCGGACGCTTGACGTTTATTCGTATTTATTCTGGAACTCTAGAAAAAGGGACAAGCCTGATCAATACGACTAAAGAGAAAAAAGAGCGCGTTTCTCGTCTTTTAGAAATGCATGCTAACCAACGTAAAGATCGAGATGAATTTTTTACAGGCGATATCGCTGCGTGTATTGGTTTAAAATACACAAGCACAGGAGATACTCTCTGTAGCGAAGATAATCCCCTTCTTTTAGAAAAGATGGATTTTCCGGAGCCTGTAATCTCAATGGCGATTGAGCCAAAGACGAAAGCAGATCGAGAAAAACTCTCTCTTGCGCTAAGCGCTCTTTCTGAAGAAGATCCAACATTTAGAGTGACGACCAATGAAGAAACAGGCCAGACAATTATCGCTGGAATGGGAGAACTTCACCTCGAAATTCTTAAAGATCGGATGTTTAGAGAGCACGGAGTCGATGCGAACGTTGGAAAGCCTGAAGTGTCTTATAAAGAGACAATTACAACTCCTGCCAAATCTGAGACAAAGTATGTCAAGCAATCAGGTGGTAAAGGTCAATACGCTCACGTTGTCTTGGAAATTGAGCCGAATGAAAAAGGTAAAGGCAATGAGATTGTTAACAAGGTTGTCGGCGGATCGATTCCAAAAGAATTTATCTCTCCTATTATCAAAGGGGTTACAGAAGCATTGACAACAGGCGTTCTAGCGGGCTATAACCTGGTGGATGTCAAAGTTGCGATTGTTTTTGGATCTTACCACGAAGTCGATTCGAGTGAGATGGCCTTTAAGATTTGCGGATCGATGGCGGTTAAAGACGCTTGTCGCAAAGCTCACCCTATCATTCTAGAACCAATTATGAAAGTGGTTGTATCCACTCCTGATCAATTCATGGGTGATGTCATCGGTGATATCAACCGCCGTCGCGGAAGAATCATGAATCAGACGACTGAAAGAGCAGCTGTTCTAGTAGAAGCGGAAGTCCCCTTATCTGAAATGTTTGGGTATTCTACTCAGTTGCGTTCTTTGAGCTCTGGACGTGCGACGTATGTTATGGAGCCAAGCCACTTTGAGCGGGTTCCAACTAAAATCCAAGAAGAAATCGTTAAGAAATAAGGAATTTTTTTGCATGGCAAAACAAAGTAGACAAAAAATCAGAATCCGCCTTAAAGGTTATGATCAGAGAGTGCTTGATCGCTCAACGGCAGATATCGTCGAAACAGCAAAACGTACAGGTGCACGTATTGTTGGACCGATCCCTCTTCCGACTAAAAGAGAGATCTTCACGGTTCTTAGATCCCCTCACGTGGATCGAAAGTCTCGGGAACAGTTTGAGATTCGCACGCACATCCGGATGCTCGATATTCTCAATCCAACTCCAGACACAATTGATAAGCTGAAAGTCTTGCCTGTCGCAGCTGGTGTCGACATCAAGATCAAAGCTTAAACTTAAATTAAGGAATCGTAAAATGTTTTACGATTCCTTAATTCTTTTAAACAGGTAAAAATATCTGGCGCTTGCGAGCCCATCGTTTTTAATCGTTTTTATTTCCGCTCTACTGGGAAGCATTAACTTGTCTTGCTTTTTCGCCACAAGCTTATTCCTTTTAATCGCTAATACCCTTCTAATTACTGGCTTAGCACTTTATTCCTATCGCTTTCGCGCATTACTGTTTTATGAATTGACTTTGATTTTTATTATGATCCTGCATCGATTAGGATGCTGGACCTGGTGGAGTCAAATTGATGAGAAGCTCTACTTAGGCAGCATCCCCTTAACAACTTTTAAACACGCCGAACTCATCCCTTTTGAAACGGGAAGCTCTGCGATCTTAAGCGTCATTCAGCCTTTTGAAATGGAAAATTCCACACTCTTTACTAAACCCGTCCCCGCCTCCACATGGAAAAAAAATAAATTCTTTCACGAGCAAGTCTCTATGCTGGACTTGAAAATAGCGCCTCCTGAACAAATTGCTTTGGCGATTGCATTCATTGAAGAGCAAATTGCTAAGGGAAGTACCGTTTACGTGCACTGCAAGGCGGGAGTCGGGCGCAGCGCCTCTGTCGTCGCCGCTTACCTCATTAAGTCTGGAAAAATTGCATCTGTCGATAAAGCGATCGAATTTCTCTTAGAAAAAAGACCCCAGATTGCTCTAGGAATTAATTGTTTGACTATCCGAAAAAACACAGAAAACTACCTGACTTGGGCTCAAGCTGATAAGGTTCTAAATTAAGAGGGAATTGCAAAACCCCATTTGATACCCTCTATGAAATCACACTAAATAAACTCCATCTGGCTCTCTGAATTCTATCGCCCTCGACTTCAACTCTCCCCCAATCTTTAATCGAACCCGTCTGTATATAAGGGGTGGGGGGGGTGGTGAAGTCGAGGGCGGGCTTGGATAAAGTTCGGTTTTCACCAAATTCTTAACTTTTTTAGATTAAAAAAAAGTTTATTGCATTTTTCACTACTGTATCAGGCTTTTAATAGTGTTTTTAATTTTACTATTGAAATAAACTAATGCTTATTGATAATATATATTAATTAACACTAACAACACGGCGCTTGACATTAGTTATTACGCCCGGTTACTGAATTCACATTATATTAACTACGGTGGTTTCAATGTCTTCAACTACAGGTTCTGAATTAATAAGAATTAAGGCTTCGTTTGAAGCGAATCCAGTAAGCTGGAGTTCTCAAGACCTCTCTTGCAAGAATATAGCTACAGACACCTTCTTAAGGATGGAGGAAATTGTTACAAATTGGCTGCGTGATCTAAATCAGGCGTCCGAACCTGCAAGAAGGCGGCTTCAAACGAATTTAAGTGACTCTGAATTTACTAGAGTCGCATTGGAATATCAGGATTGTCTTGCGCTTTCCTCTCCTATAGAAAAAGCGTTTAGAACTTTTACAGATCAATTGCTTTCCTCTTTTCCAGATGTGCCTATTAATTATGGGAAGCCCTGTGTCTCTATGCCCCGGAAGTGGACACATAAAGAAATCCAACAAAAAGGAATCCAACAAAAAGGAATCCAGTTTTGTGAAAATTACCCTAAAATACAAGAAATTCGTGGAGATGGGAATTGTTTTTATACAGCTTTTACAGTCCTCTATTTAGAAAGCCTTAGAAAAAATTGTTGCGCTCTGGAAGCTTTTACCGCTAAAGTTATAGAGACTCCTATTGAATACCAAGAAACATTACTGCAGTTGCTAGTGCATCTTAAGGAAAGTCCTCTGGAGTTAACGCAGCTTTTACAAGATAATTCAGTAGTGCTTTCGTTGATTCACTTTTTTCGTAACCTGATAGATTCTTCAATAAAGACTACCCCCGCATTCTTAAATAGAGCTGTCATTGCAAGAGATGCGCTAGATGGAGGTAATCCCATCGAGTCCTTTATCAAAAATCATATTTTATCGATGGGGGTCGAAGCAGATCAGCTTCAAATACAATTGCTTTGTGAAATTTTAGATTTTCCAATTACCATTTATTATGCAAATACGCATCAGGAACTAACTATTGAAACTTCAACAAAACAAGTGCCTCGACCGGAGCGATTATGTCTCGATGGAGCGCATTACTTCATTCTTCACCCTTCTGATAAACTAGAAAATGACTTCTTAAAGGCTCTATCTATAAACCCATCTCCTGGACCAGTAGACTCAACTTCTGAAGTAGACGCAACTTCATTTATGAACCCATCTCCTGGACCAGTAGACTCAACTTCATCTATAAACCCATCTCCTGGACCAGTAGACTCAACTTCTAGCTTAGGTCGTTTTTTCAACCTCTTTGAACCCGTCAGCTACAGAGCCTCTCTTCTTGTCCTTATAATGAGCCTTATAATGGCTAAAGTGAACCCATTCGACTGAACAACTTTTCCATAGGCACTTGGTTGTCTCACCTGGGTTTAAGTTCGGTGATTTACCTAGTGCTCTGTCACGCTTAAAATTTAGGATTGGACTGCGCGAAAGCTCCCGCGATTGAGTTGTCGGAGAGTGGGGTATAAGATCGCCAATGGAATGGCCACTTGACTGTCATGTACTGATGCTGAAGTTATACTGCAGTCGGCCTGAAACTTGGATTTGGACCTGCGCGAAAGCTCCCGCGGATCGTCGATCATAAGTCGCAAAATATTAACAATATAGGGCGACTTATGATCGGCGATCCTCGG
>CAMAVL010000101.1 GCA_945861735.1 Chlamydia trachomatis | reverse complement strand
TTGTATACCCAACTCGGTCAGCAACTTGGAATTTGGACCGCGCCAAAGCCCCGGGGATCGTCGATCTTAAGTCGCCCCATATTGTTAATATGGGGCGACTTAAGATCGATGATCCGCGGGAGCTTATCGCGCAGGTCCAAATCCAAGTTTCAGGCCGACTGCAGTATATATACAACTTTAGATGATTGAGAAAATCTCTAGAGATCGGGTATAATGAGGCCCTAACAAAATATATTAAACCCTTTTCCCTTTGAAAGGGATCCATCGGGTCAAACATGACAACAGAAAATATTTTAAAAGACCGTGCTGACTACAAGTATGGCTTCGTTACAGATATTGAAACGACTAGCCTACCCAAAGGTCTTTCTGAAGAAACCGTTCGCGCCATTTCGCTTAAAAAAAACGAGCCTCCATTCCTTTTAGAGTTTCGACTAAAAGCCTATCGAAAATGGCTAGAAATGGAAGAGCCTACATGGGCAAATGTCAATTATACCCCAATCGACTATCAAGATATCACCTACTACTCTGCCCCTAAAAAGAAACAATCTTTGGAGAATCTCGATCAGGTCGATCCTGAAATCCTTAAAACCTTTGAGAAACTCGGCATCCCCCTCGATGAGCAAAAACGCCTCACGAATGTTGCTGTCGATATTGTTTTTGACTCGGTTTCTTTGGGAACCACTTTTCAAAAAACACTGAAAGAGGCAGGTGTTGTCCTCTGTTCTATTTCTGAAGCCGTGCATCTCTATCCTGAACTGATTGAAAAATACTTAGGCAGTGTCGTTCCAATTGGAGACAATTACTTTGCAGCACTCAATTCCGCTGTCTTTACAGATGGCTCATTTGTCTACATTCCGAAAGGAGTCCGCTCTCCAATCGAACTCTCTACTTACTTTCGCATCAACGACCAGAAAAGCGGCCAATTTGAACGGACTCTCATCATTGCAGAAGAGAGCTCTTATGTGAGTTATCTCGAAGGATGCACAGCGCCAGCTTTTGACACTAATCAATTACATGCAGCAGTTGTCGAGCTTGTGGCAATGGATAATGCAGAAATTAAGTATGCAACTGTGCAGAACTGGTATGCTGGCAATCCGGAAACCGGCCTTGGTGGCATTTACAACTTTGTAACGAAAAGAGGACGATGCCAGGGATATCGCTCTAAAATCTCTTGGACTCAGGTAGAAGCTGGCGCTGCCATTACATGGAAGTATCCGAGCTGTATTCTCCAAGGGGATGAATCGGTTGGTGAATTTTACTCTGTTGCGCTCACCAACGGTAAAATGCAGGCCGATACGGGCACAAAGATGATCCATTTGGGTAAAAACACAAAATCCACAATCATTTCTAAAGGGATTTCTGCCGATCAATCTCATAACACCTATCGGGGACAAGTTAAAATCGCACCGAGAGCTACCAATGCGCGCAATTATACACAGTGCGATTCGATGCTCGTTGGCAACCGCTGCTCTGCGAATACCTTTCCCTACATCGAAGTTAGTAATGCAACCTCTCAAATCGAACATGAAGCATCCACTTCCAAGATGAACGAAGAGCAACTGTTTTATTTACAAACGCGAGGGATTGCACGCGAAGATGCAATCAACCTCATCGTGAATGGGTTCTGCAAAGACGTAATCAAAGAGCTTCCCCTAGAATTTGCGATGGAAGCGCAGAAGCTGTTGACGTTGAAACTTGAAAATTCAGTAGGATAGGAGAACCCAATGCTAGAAATTACAGATTTACATGTTGAGATCGATGGCAAGCCGATTTTAAAAGGGATCACCCTAAAAATTGGAAAAGGCGAGATCCATGCAATCATGGGCCCGAACGGCGCTGGAAAATCCACTTTAGCCAAAATTTTAGCAGGAGACCCCTCTTATGATGTGCGATCCGGCACTGTTACATTAGATGGTTGCAATCTTTTAGACTTAAGCGCTGAAGATAGAGCCCTCCAAGGCCTCTTCATGGGCTTTCAATACCCTGTTGAAATTCCAGGAATTACAAATGCCCAGTTTTTACACGCTGCTTATAATGCTAAGTGTAAAACACTCAAGCAAGAACTCTTAACAGAAGAGCTCTTCAGTCGCCTTCTCGATGAAAAAATGGCGCTCATCGAAATCAAACAAGAATTTAAACTGCGCAATGTCAACGAAGGTTTTTCTGGTGGAGAGAAAAAACGGAACGAGATCTTGCAGATGGCCGTCCTTAATCCCAAAATTGCCATCTTAGATGAGACAGACTCCGGCCTTGACATCGACGCCATGCGCAGCGTTGCTAAAGGGGTTAATCAACTCCTAAACGAAAATAACGCCCTTCTACTCATTACCCACTATCAGCGCTTACTCGATTACATCCACCCCCACTTCATCCACGTGATGATCGACGGAAAAATTGTCAAAACGGGAGGCCCTGAACTCTCCCTCGAATTAGAAGAGAAGGGATATGACTGGTTATTGCCTAAAGCGGAAGTCACTCCATGCCCATGACCTCCCCCTTTTTTCTCCAGATTGAAAAACATTTCGAAACTTTGGATGACGCGGATCCATTTAAATCGGCTCGCCTCTCAAGCTTCGCTTCTTTAAAAAAGATGGGGCTTCCAAATAAACATCGAGAAAATTTTCAATACATCCCGCTGCGCGAATTCTATCAACATGGCTTTAAAACCGCTGCCATGCCCAATATTTCTTTAACTCATTTCCAATCTGCCATCCATCCTGAATGTCTTCATAGCTATCTCGTTTTCGTAAACGGAATCCTTCGACTTGATCTCTCCGACACTTCAAACCTTAAAGAAATTGTTCTGTTAAACCTGCCTGAGGCTGCAAAATCATATGGCTCCTTTTTAAAGCAGCGCCTCAATACATTTGTGACTCAAGAAAAAGACCCCTTTGCTCTTCTAAACTTGAGCCTCCACACAGGGGGAGCCTTTCTCTTTGTTCCTCCGAAACTCGAACTTAAAACACCGATCCAGTGCATCCATATTTTAACAAGCGATGAGAAGCATCCCGTCTTTGCAGCACCTCGTGTCCACCTCAATTTAGGCGCTCATGCCTCTCTGACATGGATCCATTCTTCCATCTCTTTGATCTCAAATGCCTGGTTTAATGGCCTTCTCGATGTCTCTATTGAAGAGGGCGCCCGGCTTAAAACAATCCATCTTATTCAACCGCAAAATGATACCTGGCATTTTGAATCTTTGCGCGCGACTCTTAAAAAAGACGCGAAGCTCGAAAGCATCAGCGTGACAACAGGATCTAAGACAGTGCGTCAAGATTATTCCATCGCACTAGCAGGTGAGGGCTCCAGCGCCAGCCTTCAAGGGATTGCAATGCTCAAAAATCACGCACAAGCTCATGCGCATATCTTAATGGACCACCAAGCGCCAAACACGCATTCCATGCAGCTCTTTAAAGGGATTTTAAGCGATTCGAGCAGATCAAGTTTTGAAGGCAAAATTCACGTCCATCCAGAGGCTCAGAAAACTGAGGCCTACCAGCTCAATAAACATATGATCCTAGACGAAAGCGCTTTAGCCTATAGCAAGCCCAATCTCGAAATCTTTGCCGATGATGTCAAAGCATCCCACGGCGCAACGGTCACCCAAATCGATCCCACTCAACTTTTTTATCTCAAAACGCGAGGGATCGATGAAGCCCTTGGAAAACAACTCCTCATCTCTGGTTTTTGCCAAGAGATCCTCACTCAAATTCCCTACCCTTCAATTGGTTCTGTGCTACAATCCCTTTTAAAGACTTATCGCTTATGAATGAACATCTTCGCGCGCAGTTTCCGATTCTTAAAAAATTGATCCATGGAAAACCTCTCATCTATTTTGACTCTGCTGCAACAGCGCAAAAGCCCCAAGTAGTCATCGATGCCATTTGCAATTTTTACACCGATTCTTATGGCACAGTCCATCGCTCAATCTACTCACTAGCAAGCTGTGCCACCATCCACTACAATCGAGTGCGCGTCCAAGTCAAGCAATTCCTCAACGCGGCTTTCGAAGAAGAGATCATCTTTACTAAAGGGACAACAGAGGGGATCAATCTCGTTGCAAGCTCCTTTGGAAAAGCCTTTATTCAACCAGGTGATGAAATCCTCATTTCGACAATGGAACACCACTCCAACATCGTCCCCTGGCAAATTCTCGCACAGGAAAAAGGCGCCATTCTTAAAATCATTCCGATCAATGACCGAGGGGAGCTCATCTTTGAAGACTATTCTTGCCTTTTAACTAAAAAGACAAAGATTGTTAGCATCGCCCATATTGCTAATTCCACTGGAACCATCAACCCAATTGCGCAGATCATCAAAGAGGCCCATGCTGTTGGAGCCTACGTTCTCATCGATGGAGCGCAGAGCGCCTCTCACATGCCAATTGACGTGCAACAACTCGATGCCGATTTTTATCTCTTCTCTGGACATAAATCCTATGGGCCAACGGGCATTGGAATCCTTTACGGAAAAAAACACCTCCTCGAACGCATGCCTCCCTATCAAACAGGCGGCGACATGATTGCCCAAGTTACACTTCAAAGCTCAACCTACCAGCTGCCTCCATTAAAGTTTGAATCTGGAACCCCGCCAATCGCAGAAGTCATTGGCCTCGGCGAAGCGCTTATCTTTATTGAGTCGATCGGACGCAACACCATTGCTGCTTGGGAAGAAGAACTGTTACTATGCGCGACCAAAGCCTTACTGGAGATCCCAGGCGTTCAGATCATGGGAACAGCCACGAATAAGGGAGCCATCATCAGCTTTACAATCGAAGGGCTTCATCCCCTTGATATTGGAACGCTCTTAGACGCGCGAGGAATTGCCATTCGAACAGGCCATCTCTGTGCTCAGCCAACCCTTCAACATTTTGGCCATAGCGCCGTCTGTCGCATCTCTTTTGGGGTATACAATACACATGAAGAGATCGCACTCTTCATCGAATCCTTGAAAGATGTCATTCGTATATTGAAGAGGGAGTTGTAACACTCCCTCTAAAACTAGAAATCAAAGCGCATCGATAAAGTCCAACCCTGCATTGTCAAGTCGCCTTGATTTTGCCAGAATTTACCTTGATCCGTTGCTGCCAACATGCGTGTTGGGAATTGATTCATCCCAAAATACATGTGGTGTTCCCAGCCGCCTTGAATTTGCAAATTGAAACCGTTATTACAAAACATACGACTCCAACGCAATCCAAGCTCTAAGTCGGTAATGGCGCGCGATGTGCGATCCGAATTCGTCATCCCTAAATACTGTACAGCAGAACCAACCAATGCCGTTTCTGCGCGGTTATTTTTAAAGAATCCAGAGAGAAGAGACACTGCTCCATCTCCATAGATACTAAAGCCAGAGCCTAAGCCCCACTGTGTATCCAAGCCAGCGCAAATCCCTAAGCCCCAAAAGTTGAGCTTATTGCTAATGTGATCCTTATTGCGAAGGTCCGCATTAGCCGTTGTTGCTGTGCGATAATCTGTTTTAAGTTTCTGCCAAATCCACGCAGATCTCAATCCAACATGAGGCCGAACGGAGAGCCACTTGCTTACGAAAAAGCTACGGCCTAATGGTAAATCCAACTGATTCAAATGCATTTTCCAAGAAGCTCGCGTATCATTAGCCGTATTTGTGCCAAGCACTAAATTTATATCCGACTGCGATGGCAATGTCGTTTTTGCAGTCGTGAAATGGTGATGCCGACTCGCGCGTGTGTAGAAACGGAGCCATGTCAAACTTAAATCCCAACCATCATGGGGCATATTATAACCAATGCCCACTCTGCAACCAAAATCCCAGCGGTGGTCTAAATTCACAACTTTTTCACTAAATCCAGTTGCTGGAAAACCATCCACTGTTCCAGGAGCCAGAGTCGTGCGCTCAATGGACAATGGAAGACCATTTTCTTGCGCTTTCCAATAGAGAAGATCTCCTGTGATAAACAGATCTGCACCATCGTGAATTTGTGGTCTAGCGGAGGGGTTAATCATTCCGCCAGCGCCTTTTCTCTGCTCTAAAGCAGTCACTCGATTATCTAAGTTGCGCATCTGCGCATTATCTACATCTGCGTAAGCGAACCCTGTCAGTGCGACAAGCGATGTCGCCATTACAGGTAACGCTATTTTCCAATTCCACTGCATATTGAAGAGCTCCCTCATTGGATCCGTTAATCATGAACCGTTCGACAAAATAACAATAAATTACCGACGGGTAATTTCCAATGTAGAGTGTATTTTGAATTTGGTCAACTAGGAAAAGAAAAAACCTCTTTAGGGCTTAGGGCCCTAAAGAGGTTGTTATAACGTTCAAGATATACGGTTTAGACTAGAACGCAAGTCCAAATTTCACATCGAGACCTTGCATAGTCAACTCTCCAGCATTCGACGTGCCTTGAGTCACTAAGAATTGGTTATGATCTAACCAAATTTGTTGCTCCCAACCAGCTTGCATAAAGAATTGGTAGTTATCGTCTGAAAACATCATTTCATAACGCAATCCCAACGCCATTTCAAGAACGGGTCTCATGATATGAAATGCGTTTCTTGATTTGCTGTCAGTTGTTGCGGTAAGGGCGCTAGATCCGGCATCATTAGAACCACCCTCTGGCGCTGATGGAGGGTGTTGAATCGTCCCTTTTATTGTCACTTTATCTTTAAAGCGGCAAGAGAGCTCAGATGCTGCCATGTTACCATAGATACTCCAATCTCTTGTGAAGTGCCATGACGTATTTAAACCAGCGCGTAGGCCCACTCCCCAAAAACGTTGAGATTGTCTAGTTTTAAAATCTGTTATACCAAATAACACGCTTGAATTAGAGTCAGTAAGGGTAGCGATTAGGTTAGAAATACTATCATTAACCGCAACATTGACACCTTGGTGGTTATTGGTAGTATTGAATTTTTGATTAATCCAAGCGCCTTTCAAACCGATATGGGGTCTTAAAACTAAACGGCGGCTGATGAAGAAACTTCTTCCAAGTTCTAAATCAATATTATTGAAATGCGATGTCCAAGTTCCATAATCTTTTTCTTCACCAAAGAAATCAGAATTTGGAAGTGTATCTGTGCGACCCGTCGACTGGTGGCCACTTGCATGTTGGCGTAACCAAGTATATTGAGCAAATAGATCCCAATTGTCGTGATCTGAAATGATACCAGCTCCGACTTTAAAGCCTGGCTGGTAGTCAAAATCCAACTTGCCCACTTTTTCGTTATTTGTAATAGTTACTGCTCGAGTAGTCGTTGATGGGAATGTTAAAACAGCCCCTCCTCCGTTAGAGATGCTATAAGCCATGTTGTCTTGTTTCATTTGCCAATAGATGAAATCCGCTGTCATGACGAAACGCGCACCTGCATCCACTAAAGGACCAGCTGGTGGTGTGATGTCATTTTGGCTCATTGGCTTCTTGTCATTTGACTGAGCTGGCTTAGCGCCGCTTGTCATCGGTTTTGCGCTAGGCTGATC
>CAMAVL010000100.1 GCA_945861735.1 Chlamydia trachomatis | reverse complement strand
AAGCCCCGAGGATCGCCGATCATAAGTCGCCCTATATTGTTAATATTTTGCGACTTATGATCGACGATCCGCGGGAGCTTTCGCGCAGGTCCAAATCCAAGTTTCAGGCCGACTGCAGTATAGCGGCCTCTGCCAATGCGGTCATCTTGGCCATCTCTTTAGAGTGCAATTAAATGTATTTAGGCAATCCAAAGAAACTTGATGATCGAAGCCTGAGGCTTGTAAAATCTTTACCGCATTGGAGAGATCGCTTATCACAAGATTAGCGATCATCCCGCTTTAGGAGAGTGCGCAATATAGAGTGATGTGCAAGTTCTCGAATTATCTGTGCAACCTGTGAATAAAGCTCCTATGGGCGCACCGGATGGAGTTAGCACTCCATTACCCAAAGCGCCAGCGGGAATTGCTGGTCTAGTGTGACTTTGTCAAGTTAGCAACCATTTCCAAATGGGAATAATTGTAATTAGAAATCCATTTATCTCGAAAGTGTCCTGCTCATACTCGGTGAGGATTAATCCTTCTCGTAGATTATAGGCATCCATTGCTTCAATAAGCCCATTGATTTCTCGGTTTTTTACTTGCTCATCAGAGAGGGTGGTTGTTACTTGGATGGCTTGAATAATCTGATTGCCTTCTCTAATGATGAAATCGCATTCTGTTTTGTCTTTGTGAAAGTAGATTTCTTTTTTCCGCATTCTTAGATGAAGAAATACAACATTCTCTAATAGGCGCCCTCGGTCTTCACTTACACGAAATCCGATTGTTCGAATAAGAGCGGGATCGATCATATAACATTTTTTATTGTATTGAATTTGTTTTTTTAGAGAGTGGCTATAACGACTTACAAAAAAGCAAAGGTAGCATTGTTCTAAGTAGTTGCAATAGTTCTTGATCGTATGTGGACTGCGGATGCCTATAATTTCACCAAGGTTTGTATAGCTAAACTCTTTTCCAATATTACTTGCTAAATAATAGGCCATTTCTCGCAAAGGTTTTTCATCGTTCACTTTATAGCGAGCAATGATATCGCGATAGAGAATGCCTTCAAATAAATCTCTTAAATATTCAGGTTTCTCAAATTTTACATATTCCGGAATTCCACCGGTTTTTAAGTAGTTGGAGAAATGGCGTTGAATCATGCCAATGTCAGTTGTTGATAGCGCTTTTTTTGTAAGCGCTTCAGGATATTTATGGCGTATTATTTCCTGAAAAGAAAGAGGAAATACTTCGAATTGAATATATCTGCCTGTTAAATGAGTGCCCAATTCCCGGCTCAAGAGCTTTGCATTAGATCCGGTAATATAAATCTTTTTTCCTTGTTCGTAAAGTCGTCTTACAAAGCGTTCCCAACCCTCGATATTTTGGATTTCATCAAAGTAAAATGAGGACTGCTCGCCGAATAATTCTATGAAAACTTCCAACAACATTTGAAAGTCTTCGACTTGGAAGTGAATTAATCGTTCATCGTCGAAATTTAAATAATAATCCGCCTTTGCTAATTCTAGCTGCAAAAGGCGTTGAATTGTTGATTTTCCAGATCTTCTGATCCCGCTGATGATGATGATATTTGGGTCGTCTACGAAACGTAGGAGTGTTTCTGTTAACGTGCGATTAAAAAAATTCTTAGGAGATCTATATCCTAGTTGATCTGCTATAATTTGCTTGAGTATCTCTCGTTCCACTGTTCTGGCCTTTATGTTTTATAATATCAGTAAAACAGCGCGTTGTCAATGCATGGTTAGCGGCAAAACCATGCGTTGACAACGCATGGTTTTGCTAAACAGCTAAAAATAAGCTTGTTATAGATCTATCATGGAATGCGAAAAAACAAATTTAAGGCTCATTGTAGAAATCGCGCCAAGGTTTGGGCTGCTGACTTGCATCTGTGGGGACAATGGCGAGCATCAGGAGGGTGATGCCAACAACCACATAGTTTTGCAGGGCATGTTGCAGGGGGCTTTCCTTAAAGATAAAACCCAAAACAATCAGATAAAAGGCAGCAAGTAAATTGCACAAGTGCATTTTTTTAAGGGGCCCATAAAAACTAACGAGGGCAAAAAAAACGATAGCTGCACTGGTCACAAAATCGGTCGTCCAAAAAAAAGTGGCATCATCGGGGTAAGCAAAGATAAAGGGAGAAATGGCCAGCCAGCATGCTAGCATGAATTCAACAACACGGGCCCACATCTACGCTCACCTCCAATCCCTTTTTTGCCCCATTTCACTGGCTATGTCATGGGCAATCAAAGAAGGTTTACCCCAAAATGTATTCCAAAGAACAGACAATTTTCTGCTTCGTTTCCAAACGCGCTGAAGAAAAATACAACTCGACCACACTTCGTCATAAGCTAGGATGATGAGGATAAGCGAGAAAACACCAGTTACGAGGCAAAGAAAACACCAAGAGCCGACAACAGCACCTTGCAAGAAGATTAAAATAGCACTCACAATGCCGAGCGGGATGACATCGAGCCCAAAAAGGATCACTAGCCAAGGGCGGTCGTACCAACGTCTAGAGGAACCGGCTAGAGCAAAAATGATATCTCCAAGATAGGCCAGTGCCCCTAAAATCGAATCGGGGATACGGATCCACGCAGTGATCTGGTGTGAGACATCTGAGTCGAGGACTTTCATCGATTGCTCTTTAAAAATGGGGTCCCAGACGCTGTCGATGAGCCGCCACTGATAAAAACCCATGTAAATGGCGATGAGAGTTGGGATGGAGGCAATTAAAGCGATTCGCACACGTTGGCTCCATTTGGAAGGATTATACTCCCAGGGCTCAGGGATCGCATTAATTGGGATTGGCTTCATATTTAATACTTACCAAATTTTCCGTTTTGATGCAAAATAAAAATGGTTTAAATTCGACCACCGAACCATTAGATGCCAGCAAAGTCTCAGCTAATATGGGCGTCTCAGATTCCCAATCGGTCCGCTTAATCTCACAATCCCTCCCTCATGGGGCCACCGTTTTTACGGGTGTGATTTGATCCCAGAGCCTCTTATGAAATGCGCCTATATAAACCGGTAACAACTCAATGGATTCCTTAATGCCATTATGGATCTGTTGATTGTGGAGCCATCCCAGTTCTATAGGGACAACATCCTGTGGGGGGAATTTAGTATCCCATTCAGCGTCAAGTAATTGCACGTGAGCTACAAGAACAGCACAAGGGGGCAAGGTGGTCAGGGCTCCGTAGCCAAGAGCTGGGTGAATATAGAGAATACGTTTTTCATTCATGCTCATGCCTTGCAATCCGTGCACAAATCCTTGGATTGTCTCTGATAAATTAATCCAGGTGTCGCTGTTAGCACACAGGAGATTCCCGGAGCTATCCTCAATGGTATACTTTAAACGCAGTCGATTTACACCTTCGATCTTTTTTCCTGAGCCCTGTCCCGTTATTTTAGCGTAAAGTTGATATGGAATCACGGTATGAATAGTAGGATTTTTTGACAAACGATCAAAATATTTTTGCGCGTTCATTAAGTTGTTTTGGGCTAATTCTAGACCTCGAAGCATCTCCCTCGAAGCTCCCATCATTGAAGGGGATGTAGGTTGTAAGGGGGGATTTATGAGTGCTTCCTGAAATCGTTTTTGATCTTGTGGATCTGTAAAACGTTGCACTGCGCCTTTTAAAACATTAGACCATAGCACTTCTATGTTATTTACAAGTGCCCATAGAGACTTTTTTACGAGGGATCTATCGCAGCTGATGCGAGGTTTCTTGCCACCAATCTTTTCTAATACTTTATCTAATCGATGATCATCGCAGAATAACGATTTAATGCGTTTCTGAGTTTTCTGCAGTGTTTGGAATAAAGGGCGATTCGAACATCCTCCTCTAAATGCCGCAAAAACAAACCGAGGTTGCTCTTGCAAAGTTTCGGGCAGTTCTTCAGCTTTCGACTGGAGGGTGATGATCTCATCCTGCACGGTATGAAACCCAAGACTCGGGCTCATTAGACTAGAATTTTGTCTAAACAAAGAATCAATTCCTCCCGCATATTCCAAATAATACATCCCATACATCGACCAACTATTTTCGTCTTGGAGAAGGGCACTCTTTGGGAAGAATGGCGCATTGTCTTTAGAGATCGATAAGCGATCTATTGTTTCTAATCGACCTCCGACAATGCTGTTGTAAGAACCAAATCCCAAAACAATCCCTATCAAAGTGAGGTCATTTTGCAGCACATCTATAAACCTTTCATTGGAATAGGCAAGTCTATTTACAAGTTCTTCGACCTCAACGTTCGGCCCTAAAACATACCGAAATAAGTTAATATTTTCAGCGATGACTTCATGCAATTTGGAAACATGAATAAATTGCACCTCGTACCCACAGGCATCGGTTTCATTTTCGATGACAGGAATCGCCTTGAGAACAAATCGATTCTGCTGAGAACACAGCCTATTCCAGACGGGAATTGTTTCGCGTACTAAAAGGGTTTTCTTCCATTCCTTTTCAGCAATGCGCATATCCCTTACGGGAAATATATCAAGCGCATAGAATTGTCTTGCTGAAATAGGCTTTACCCCTTCTAAAACATAACCATATTCCTCTTCTTGAATTCCCATTTCAAAAAAAAGATCCAAGATTTCATAGTCCTTGCAGTCTTGCACATGAATAGACAGGGGGTTGGCGCTTAGCGCCCACCACTGTACTAAACATAGAAATGTTGGGATCCAACGTATCACTGTGGATCCCATTGTTTACAAAGTCGAATGTAATAGATGCATCCTTTTTTATGACATAATTTACAATGACCACAAAGATTGTGCCCCATTTGACAATACCCAGCAGAAGCAACTTGAACTTCCCAGTGATTTCCATTTCGTTGTAGAGATTGCACACGAAAAGAGCTATCATTAATCACTACCATCATTTCATCGTTATCAAAATATAAGTTCTGAGTTGAGACGGCAAACGTTTGTTCGCAGAGATGTGGTTCACTGACATCTGATTGCTCGCCATGTACCATCGCGAACATGCCTATAAATATCAGAAAACTTTCAAAAATCAACTTACGCATGTGATACCTATAGTGGACCCATCAGGCTGGACAGTTTTTTGACCTAAACTTGTTTGTTTCAAAGTCCTCTCCAATGGGAGAGGTTAATGCCTTCTATTGCCTAAGCAGGCTATTGGAATCTCTTATTTATGCACAACCTGTTTTCGTTTTGTTAATGCAAAATAGAAATGTCACCACCTCCCAGAAAATAGAGAGAGAGAATTCTCTTCCTCCTCCCCCAGGCGTAGATTATCGACAAGTTCACAAGCCAGTTGATCCATCATCAGGCTTCGAGGTGCTTGCGAACTTGTCAACAATCTACGCCTGGAAGACGAGGAATATTATACTGCAGTCGGCCTGAAACTTGGATTTGGACCTGCGAGAAAGCTCCCGAGGATCGCCGATCATAAGTCGCCCTATATTAGACCTCTTGGTGCGCCACGAGGCGCTTTATTAACAGTCGACTGAAATGTCGATCGGGTAAGGACACCATCCACCCGTACTTAGCTTGACAAAGTCACATTAGACAAAAACTTTTTTTGGCGTGAAAGCCCCAGGGATCGAATAGCGCAAATGGGGTTGTATTATTCAATACTAGCCCCATTTGCGCTATTCGATCCCTGGGAGCTTTGACGTTCAAAAAAAGTCTTGTCTAATGTGACTTTGTCAAGTTAGTCTTGGAATTAAGGAGGTATACCCAACTCGGTCATGAACTTGGAATTTGGACCGCGCCAAAGCCCCGAGGATCGCCGATCCGCGGGAGCTTTCGCGCAGGTCCAAATCCAAGTTTCAGGCCGACTGCAGTATATACCACTTGGATTCAAAATTATACGGAGCTTGAGATGATTACGCCAAATGTCGATTCTTCACATCATTTCTTATTTGCAAAGCTGATCGCAGAAGACATCCATCGAATGGATTTAGGCCGTGTACCTCGAGCGACAGCTCTAACGGAAGAGGAGAAGACCTTGACTTCAGAGCAAATCAAGAAGATGGTTACCCAAGCAAAAGAAGCTCGTACCCAGATTAAAACGCCTATGAATCAGCTCGCAACACTTCTTGTGGATTTATACTCAGCAGAGGCTTCTTTGGATCAGATATGCGCTTTGTTCGATCAGATGGATAAGGATCTTTTTCATTTACTCTGCCACTTGGTTTGTGTAGTGAAAAATACATCGTTAGACGATCCAGCATATGGAGATCGGTGTGTCAGAGAAAACCCGCAACTTCTACTTACTATTGTCAATTCGAAAGGGGAGAATCCAATAGAGATGTTGATCAACAGTCAAGGTGTTGCCTTAGACAAAATTAAGCAAAGCGATCTTTTTAAAGGTTTTAAAATACTCGACAAAAGCTCAGGTCAAATTGTTAATAAAAAAGAGCTTATCGAATCTTATTATCAACAGTTAGCTAAAGAGATAGCTGCTACAAAACCTCTGGATTTTGACTTGATTGCAGAAGATGAAAACTTAGCATTTGAGGTTGCTCAAATTGTAGCAGCTCGAAATGGAGGGGAAGTTTCTAGGACTATTCAGAGCTATGGGATCAAAAATCAAGGGCGCCTATGCAAAATTGCTGAAATAGCCGCAGCTCAATGCGGGTTGAGCATTTCCCTGTATATGAAGAACTATGGGATCCAGGACGAGAACCTCCGATTCAAAATTGCTGACATAGCCGCAACGCGAGGTGGGGGCTTATTTACTGTGTGTATTGAGAACTTTGAAATCAAAAACCAGGACCGCCTATTCGAAATTGTTCAAAAGGCCGCATCTAAAAATGGCATGGCCGTTTCTATCTCTATTAAGAACTATGGGATCGAAAGCACAGAGCGTCTATTCGCAATTGCTAAAACAGCAGTAGCTCAAGATGAGGCTAATGTGATCAATTATCTTAAAGAGTATCGACTACCAGATGCAAAAATCCAGGTTTGTCAATGGCTAGCTTATTTAGGCATGCTGATCAAACATACTCTCACGCCTAGAGTGCAGAAATCTTTAGAGTCCGACATGGAATGTAAAAGGATCAAAGAAGCTAAAGAAATAGAAGAAGAAAAGAAGATAAAGGAATTGGAAGTATCGATGACGGAAATGGAAAAAGAATTTGGAGAAAAACAAGCCAGGGATCAGGTTCTGTTTCAAAAGGATCAAGTGAAAGTCAATCAATTGAAGCAATCACTGATGCGGCGTCATATATTCTACCGATTAAGACAATCCCTTTTTGCAGAAAAAAACAAGAAGATGCCAAAAGACTTGGAAGCGGCATTTCAAGCAGTGTTCGAGTATCGAAATACTAGATTA
Organism: Chlamydia trachomatis; assembly: GCA_945861735.1. Lineage (GTDB taxonomy): Bacteria > Chlamydiota > Chlamydiia > Chlamydiales > Rhabdochlamydiaceae > CAMAVL01. Next base: position 274 of record CAMAVL010000100.1, on the reverse strand, counting down.
GCTGGAGATTTGACGTGCTTTCTTTGTGAAGCGCAGTCTTTCGACGACAAATATGTCACGTATTACAACAAGCTGGTGAATGGCAATGGGTACTTAAGTCGCGCAATGATTGTCCTTGCAAAATGGGATAAAGCAACTCTTTTTCTGTAAATTCAATCAAACCCTCCTTTTGTCCTCCTAATTTATTCGTTGTCCGAGCCACGCCCCAATAGCGGACTCATGTCTAAATATTTTTTCCCGGTCACCCACTCCTCATGGATTTCGATAATTACTC
>CAMAVL010000099.1 GCA_945861735.1 Chlamydia trachomatis | reverse complement strand
TCATCAAGTGGTCGGCAGCACGGAGTTGAGCTTCTTCCATTTTACAGCCAGTTTTGAGGCATTTGTGATATTCCTCAATGATCCATCGCTGCGTGTAAATCGTCACGATTTCAAGGGCACTTTCCTTGGAAGTGATTGCCGAAAGAGTAAATATAATCCACTCGATATCTCGATCTTCATCGCACCACACACGAACGTACGATCCCTTAATTGGATTCTTGTCGGTCTCGGTGTCAGGGGGCATCATTTCTGCTTCTGTCCAGCTTACATGGAGTGTTACTTCCCGAGTGGACGCACCCCCCGCCTTCGATCTTAACTTGTGGTTAAAACTGGTCATTGCTGGTAAACTGCGGATGTGTTTTTTGAGCTTGGCCACGGTCCCATTTACGCGGATTTTTCGATCATGTTTTGATCGAACAACACAACCCCACCCAGAACTGTCAGCATCTTCCACGAACGAAAAAATATTGCTCCCTCGATCTCCAACGGTGATCCATGCACATTCCTTTGGAGGGGGGCCTATCCGACGGATCATTTCCGCCCAAACATCGCCTTCAGATTCTTCGCTTTCTTCGTCTGTACGAATCCATGCCTTTTGACAAGCCAGGCCGATCACATGAGGCTGCCCGTCTTCAATTTTTACAGCCAGGCAACTATGAAACATAATGCCGTTTCCAGCTGCGTCGGCGGTGTGGCCTAACCCTGTAGTCCAGAGATGACTATTATAGATCAGCTCACTTCCGTCTTGGATAAAAAGTACCCGGCCGCTGGCAGCTACTGCCTCTTCTCGAACGTTTTCGTAATGCGCGCTTTGTAATTTTTTGTGTCCCATATTTGTCCTGCTCAATAGTCGGTAACACCCCTTTGTGGCTCCCGCAGATTGAAAGCGCTTGGGAATACTCCGGTCGGGAAAGTTAAGGCAAGCCTCCGCTACCAGAAGAACTCGTTTATGAACTCGGGGGTCGAAGAAGAGTTTAGATGGCCACTGTTTTTCAATCCAGACTTTAGAACTAAGCATGTTAAGACTCCTGTTGGAGCCGAACATGTTACTGAATTATTTACTTGTGAATCAAACTATTTGCTTGGCACTTGTGGGTATCGACAAGGCTAAAAACAACAATTTCCTTGTGCGTTTCAACTAGCAACAGTATATATTATATATATATTTACGAGATGCTAGCCCTATGCCTTTCCCGGACCGATCACAACCCTCTTTCCTCAAAGGCTTGATGAGCCGGATCCCCTCTTTTTCTAAAACGGGACGCTATTCCCTTCAATTGCTCAATGTTACCCAATTTCTTGGCGTAATTAATGATAATGTCTTTAAATTTGTCATGGCTTTTTTATTAATCGACTTTTTAGGAAAAGACCAAGCGAGCGCAATTCTCGCAGCAACGGGCGCTGTCTATGTCATTCCATTTTTACTATTTTCCTCCTCTGCTGGCATTTTAGCAGATCGATTCAGCAAACAAAAATTGCTCGTCATCATCAAAGGCGCCGAAATTTTGATTATGCTCTTTGCTGTTTTTGCCTTTCACGAGAAGACGATCTTAGGCTGTTACATCTTACTTTTTTTTCTAGCCACTCACAGTGCAATGTTTGGTCCTTCTAAATATGGGATTATTCCAGAACTCGTTGCTAAGAACACCATTTCTAGAGCAAATGGACTCATTACCTCTTTCACGTATCTTGCAATTATCATCGGGACCTTTTTAGCTTCCTTTCTAACAGAAATCACAGAGCGCCACTTCACACTGATCGCTCTTTTTTGCTTATTTATCGCCATCTGCGGATTCATCACCTCTTTTTTTATCAAAGAAACCGTTCCTCAAGGCTCTCAAAAGCAAGTAAACATCTTTTTTTTTCGAGAAATCTATAAAACCCTAGTTGACTGTAGTAGCCAAGACCATCTCTTACCCGCCATCTTCGGCTCCGCTTTTTTCCTCTTTATTGGAGCATTTACGCAGCTCAATATCATCCCTTTTGCGCTCCAATCGTTAAATTTGCCAGAAGTTGCAGGTGGATATCTCTTTTTAACAACATCGCTTGGGATTGCCTTTGGAGCGTTTCTAGGAGGCAAGCTCTGCCGCAATCGAATCGAACTTGGCCTCTCCTGTCTTTCGAGTTTGGGGATCGCCTTTTTCTTTATTCTTCTTTTTCTATTCTCCCACCATCTAATCCCTGTCATCATCTGCCTACTCTTCATCGGGACGCTCGGCGGCATGTTCATCGTGCCATTTGATACCTTTATCCAGGTCAATAGTTCAAATGCCAAACGGGGACAAACCATTGCCGCAGCCAATTTTTTAAGCTTTGGAGGTGTTTTTATTGCATCGATCGCTCTCTTTATCTTCAGTCAGATTTTTGATCTCTCGTCTGCAAACGGATTTGCGCTCATTGGAGTGATTACCCTATTTATTGGCACTGTTCTTTCTATTTGCCTCTCTAATTTTGCTATTCCCTACTTCTGTCGAAAAATCATCTATCGCTTGACTCATTTCAAGCGCCCAGAAACGGCTATCATTGAAAAAGAATCCAGTCCTCTCCTCATTTTGGAAAAGGGAACTTTAGCCCAAGCCTTCCTTCTTTTAGGAAGTTTACCCAATATCCATCTCATCGTTCCCTCAAAAAAACGCTCTGTCTGGACTCTGTTTTTAAACCTTTTCTATTCGATCCATATCATTGAAGAACAACAGAGTTTTGCCGATCTCATTTCAAGTGCAAAAGCGTATCAAACAAACGGCGTCATCCCTTGCATTTTTTTACAAAACAGCTCTCCATCCAAATCAAACGCAGCAAACCGCTCCTTTTTGGATCTTTTCAAACGCTCTTCTCAGATTTTCTCTGTTAAATTCAATCCTAAAACGGAAACTTCCTCCGCTTCTTGCGCCTTCGAAAGGCAAGAGCTCTAATAAATCTATTTATAAATATTGCATTAAAAAAATTCTTCCCTAAATATATCCGAATCTGAAATAATCGACCTCGACCAGAACTTCACAAACCCTATTTTAGGAGATAAAAATGACTGTTAATTTTAACTTCAATGGCTGTTTTAAAGGATGCTCAGTCTCTTTTCCTTGTTGTAAGACAAAAAAGGAAGAAGAACCTACACCCCCCGATGAGACATTAGGCCCAGCTTTTACAAGAGCTCAAGCTCAGATGCTGAAACTTCTGCTTAAAGGCAATACAGAAGGTAAGGCGCCTTCCAAAAAAAAAGAAGATCAACTCCTCCAAAGGATGATGGAAAATGCTCAATTGTATAATGAATTTCAAACATCTTTCAATACTCTAAAAACTGAAATAAGAGAGCCAGACGATACTTCACGTAGAGAAAGTATGCTAGAGACTTTTTCCAACCTATTTGAAGGACTTCCAAAAATTACAAGTAACGATAATCGCCTCTCAAATTTTGACCCTAACCGCATTAACGATTGTCTTAAACACGCTCCCATATCACCTTCCTTGAACACACGGGAGAGACAAGACATTATCCAAAGCGTAAAACGCACGCTCAGAGAAGAGTCTGTTAGAGTAATTTCTTCTAAAAGACTGACCACAATCCTTATGAATGAATTGGTCAAAAAAGGCAAAATAGTTCTACAACCCGCTATTAATGCATCTGAATTTGAAGACATTCCTAGAGATATAAAACGACTCACTCGTGAGCAGCGAAAGAACCTCCTAAATCGTCAATTGGCAGCATTATTGAGTAATGCACAGGATCGAGCAAAGAACCCTGTCTTGCAGCATGGGGCATCTTTACTAACAGCATCTGAAGAAGATGGAATCACTCTAGCATCCACACCCCCATCTGAAGAAAATGGAACTTTTCAAATAATGATGTCGCTTGTTTAAATAAAAGATGCAGCGCGTTCTTTATAGCACGCGCTCTGGATTTAGAATCCGTAGATGAACTCGATTTCATACTGCTTAAAGCGGCGGAATGGCCCGATGCTCTCATCAAGAGTCACCGATTGTTGCCAGCTTTGTTGAAAATCGAGCTGGTTGGTGATGAGGTAATCTAATGTCACTTGGAAGCCGCGGTAGTTCACGTTACCACCGGCATTACTTCGTTTATTAGCCTCTATCCCCAAAGTTTTTGTCGTATAGAAACCCGTATCAGCGACATTTCCTACTCCAATCCCTTGAACATCAAAATCGGGAACAGCTTGAGCTTGGAGCACTTGGTAGTTAGTATCAAAGGCCCAATCCCCCTTTTTCTTTAATTCTCCAATAGAAACCCCCAAACAGCCACCCCAGTTTGCTCTTTTGTATTTGGTGATTTTGAGCTGGTGCGCGTTATGATTATATAGAGCGTTAAAATAGGCCTGAATTGCTCGCTTAAACGTCACTGGATAAATTCTATAGCCTAGAGTCATCTGTGAAACTAAGAAATCAAAGCGCCTTCGCTCAATTTTATTTTCAAAGTCTTTCGTATCCCAATCAACAAGCGAATATTTTAAATAGATCCCTGTTCCACCGACATTATAAATGCCAGTCTCTCCGACGTAGCCATAATGCTGCTTATTTTCATTAATAATAAAGGCCCCTGCATGCAAGAAAACGTCTCCGATTGCATCGAGACCCTGATCATATTTAAGCCAAGCTCCGTCAAAAAACGAATTAAATTCGAGCTTAGAATCGAGAATGCTCGACATCCGGCGACGGCCGAGCTCTATATCAAATGTAAATGTATCGCCATTAATCGCACGAACGCCCCAATAGGCTCTTTCTAGCTTGAGTTTGTGCAACGTTCCACTAAAAACGCCCGCATCGTTATCAAATTCCAGCTTAATCGCAGCCCAACCGCGCTCTGTGCGGTAGTCAAGCATGATGTTGACTTCCACATCATAGGTATTATTAGGAACTGGAAAACCATCCCTTAGAAACGCTCCACCTGTTCCCCTTTGTCTGATTCCATTAACAGTTTCTGAAGTAGACTGAAATTCAGTCCGCACCTCACCGCTTAAAGAAAGAGCTCCCCCCATTTCGCGGACGGTCACTTGCCGCTTCGTATTAATCCATTCCCTTAACGCATTAATATCTTTTTGGTCAATATCATCCCCGCGATCGATTGTGCTCGAAAGGAGGGCTGAGGCAGAAAAAACTGTGAGACATAAAAGAAGAAAAAAACGAATTTTAGGCATGGTGAATAGGCCTCGTAGGTTAATATGAATTAAAAACACTCAAGGGAGTATCTCTAAAAACATCATTAATTGCAATCACTTAAAACTTGATGTTAGCAGTTACGGAAATCGCCTCCTCATCGATGAGCCTCACCTCGCCCGTAAGATCGATGATCTTAAATGCCGCTAAAGTACACCCCAACACTAAGCCGAAATGCCCTCGATTGCGCATGGTAAACCAGGAGCTGTCAAGCTCCAGATTTTTACTCAGCTTGCTAAGCACCATATGCGTATTCGAATACTTGACAGCTGCATAAGGGATAAAAATGTCGATCTGCTGGGAAACGCCAAAGGCGATCTGCCACTGCCTGTAGCGCATGGCTCCATTCGTTTTTAAAGAGGTTCCATTGAGTGTATCCCAAAGAAGGTCGGCATTGCCCCATTGATAGTCTCCTTGCATCCCAAGCGAAGTGTCATGCCACTGAAACAAGAGCACCCTTCCACCAGTTGTCCATGTGGGAGCTTCTCGTGTTTGGTATTCCCGAAGCTTATGATCGACACGAGGCCTGTGAGAAAGAGTTGCCCTCATTGATCCAACAGAGCCATAGATTTCTACGCGATCTAAAAACTCGAGCGTCAACACCCCTTGATTTGTATAAATTTTACACTCATCGATCCCTCCAGAAACGCCACCACTAGCTTTTAAGCGCGCATCAAAAATAAAGTCCCCTTCATAGCCCATTTTTATTTTCATGATGCTATCATCCGCCATGAAAATCCCCGTTTCAATAGCAACAGGCTCTGAGGGATTTCCAACATAGGCAGCTGCGATATCCGCACAAAAGAAAAAAGCTAATACAGACAAGATTTTTTTCATCTTTCCCCAAAGGGTTCAATATTGATAAATTTAAATAGAATCCTTCCATCAGATGGAAAATAAGAAAACCGCACAACGTCGCAATTAGAAATCGAGGGGGAGTCGTCCGAATCTAAGACCTCCTCCATCAAAATCTTAATGACTCTTCCGTGTGCAAACACGGCCACTTTTTCTCCAGGATGATTATTTACAATCTCAAGTAATTGTTGCTCCACTCTCTCAAGAACGACATTATACGGCTCTGCTTCTGGAATAGATGCATAATTCCACCTCTCCCGTCTTTCGGGATATTTCTTCTCTAACTCTTTATCCAATTCTGCATATTCAGCGAATCGTTTATTAAAATCCAGCCCTTCCGCCAGTCCATAACCCCTCTCTCGCAGTAATGGGGTTTTAATAATCGACAACCCCAACTTTTCAGCGATTGGACAAGCCGTTTGATGAGCCCTGTCAAGATCCGATGAATAGATATGAGCGATATCAGGATGATCTCTGTGTAATCGATCAGCCAAGTGCTGCGCTTGGGATAGCCCATTTTCATTTAAAGGGATATTAGAAAAGCCCTGGATCAAGCCCTTGCGGTTCCACTCCGTTTCTCCATGGCGAATCAGTAAAAGCATTTAAATCTCACTTTAAAAACGGATATCTCCGCTTAATGTTACGGATGTTTCATCCAAAAGGCGAACCTCTGCATTCACATTAAATCCCCGTTTCGGACATAACCCAAATCCTAAGAAAACGCCGATTTCATGTCGCGCGCTCATCGACTCATGCTTGGACGGGAAAATAAAGCTAAGCGCATCCAGCTCTGAAAAGTGAAGATCGACATTGCAATGCTTAATCCCAATGTAGGGGATAAACCAGCTTAATCGATAAGAGGCACTAACTCCCACTTGCCACTCTTTATCCAGCATCCCAATTTTTTTTGCATTCACGGAAGATCCGTTGGCTTTCACAGATTGCATCGAAGGGGAAAACTCAAAATACTTCGCATCGACCCCAAGCTGCGCCTTTCCCCAATAAATTAAAATTGCCCGACCGCCCACTTCCCAACAAAAATCCTGATTCGTGCTATACTTGAGATGCGTGCCTGACTTTGGATTTTGATCAATTTCCGCCTGCATGACACCAAATGTCCCATACGCTTCCACCCGATCACGTAAGATCAAAGTCACAACAGCTGCATTTCCCATCGACTGGAACGTTTGCACATGTCTCCTGATCCCATCACCTGGATCTTTAACCTTTAGGGGATGATTAAATGTGTAATCCCATTCATACCCAAATTTTGCCCCAAACCAGGACTCGGCTGGAATGAACAGTCCCTCTTCGGGCATCAGGGGAAAGCTTGGATTTCCATTGTATAGGGCATGGGAAAAGACGCAGGGGAGTAGGGCTAAAAAAAGATAAATTTGTCGCAACATTAAACGATACTCCGAGTGTTTAACATCTAGCTTGACAAAGTCACATTAGACAAGACTTTTTTTGAGCGTCAAAGCTCCCAGGGATCGAATAGCGCAAATGGGGCTAGTATTGAATAATACAACCCCATTTGCGCTATTCGATCCCTGGGGCTTTCACGCCAAAAAAAGTTTTTG
>CAMAVL010000098.1 GCA_945861735.1 Chlamydia trachomatis | reverse complement strand
CACAGGCCATGAGTTTCATGGCGCTTGAGTGGAGGCTATGAAGGATGTTTTCTTCGTTAACTCCCAGTGTATAAGTATTACGCAAGACCAAGAGATCTCCTATAAGCTCATCCATCGGCCCTTGCATGCCAGACGGAGTCACATCTTCTGCTCTTTCCTTCAGGAGGATCTCTTCGAGCTGTTTAGTATGGATCAGGGCGGGAAGGTGAAGATAGATGAGGATGGTGAGTCCTGTTCCTGAGTAGGCTGGATTAGAGGCGAGATAGCCAAATTTGGAGTTAAAGGCAAAGTCAAGTGTTGCGCTAATTGTATTTTCAAGTTCATTTAGTGTATTCCAGATTTTCTCCCATTTGCCTGTGCAATCGACAAGTTGAAGTTGGAGGTGATCGGAAATATTAAGCATCGCCATAAATTTAGAAGACGGATCGATGATAAACCCTTGACCAGATAGGGTGTTTTGAAACCCTTCCATGCATAAAAAGTGTTCAAAGAAAAATTCTTTATCAAGAGGGCTTACCTCTTCAGCTTTTAGGCAAATCGAATGGACAAGAGATGGGTTTTTTAAGAGGCAGTTTTGCAAAAGATTAAATGTTTGCTCAAACTGTTTTCCGTCCATTTTAGGGGGAAAGTTATATTTGCTTAAATTGCGTCGTAAAATAAATGTAGACGCTAGCCAGATGGGATTCACTTCATTTTCCCAAGGAAGATGCTCTAAGAGAAAAGAGGGGAGATTAATTTTTTCCTTCATCTGTTTTTTCCGTTAAAGCTTTGATTTGATCGCGCAGCCACGCTGCTTGTTCATAGTTTTCCCGTTTAAGAGCTTCGTTGAGTGCTTCATTTAATCCGGTTAGGCGACTCGATGGAGCAATTTCTGCTGGTTTATGGGGTGTTGTTCCGATGTGGATGGGTTGGTTTTTTTTGGTCAATAGCGTTTTCTTTAAACGAGAGGGGATTTTGTCTGTGCCAATCAGTTCTGAGATAAGGACATCAGAAAAAATGGCATAGCATTCAGCGCATCCAAGAGGATTTCCCATTTTCACAGATTCAAGAGAGGTTCGACAGTTTCCGCAGTAGAGACCCATCTCCGTTTCAGTTGGACCTAATTTTTTAATGGCGGCATTAGATCTTCCGTAGAGCTTTTCTTCTAAAACAGGACATTCTGAGCACATCTCGGAGCAAAGGATTAACTCACTGGCGATCTCTTTGTAAATACAGGTGATGGGTTTTTTGCAATTGCCGCATTCCACAGGGCGGCTGCATTCGTTTGTTTTTTCCACCATGAGTTAAACTCCCTCTTATTTCTTGAATTAACATGGATGTCGATATTTTGTCGACTTGTAACAGTTCAGATACCCCCCCCGCCAAAGTCAGGGGTATCTGAACAAAAAGGCTAAACAGCGATTTCTTGGAAAACGACCTCTTGATCAATTTCTAGCAGCCTAGGAGATCCTCGGATCGCGTCTGCCAAGGCACCCCAAATATTCCACCCTTGTTTGCGGGCAGTCGAAATATAACTGCGAATACGGCAAAAAATCTTACTCTCTCTAGACGAACGAAAACTGCCAGAAATTTTCTGCTTTAGCTTGACCATAATGAGAAATTTCCTCATCTGTTCTGCCCAAATTTCACCTTCTTCTTCATGGACAAAAGTAAGCTCTCGTAAATGATGCGCATTGCATAATCAAAAATTTAATACTGCTCATTCTTCAGATACCCCCTGCCTTTGGCAGGGGTATCTGAGCTGTTAAAAAATATGTTTACAAACAAATAGCTCTGTTACTAATTTAAAGTTAGCCAGACGGCACATTGCCTGTCTTAACTTAACAACACTCAAAGGAAAAATACCATGGACATCCACCCATTACCCTATTTTCATCCCTCGCATTCCAATGATCCTAGTGATCCTAATGTAGTAAAAATCACAACCGAGCTCAACAACGCATCTCTTCTACTATTCGAAGCAGGATCGTATCTCTCTGACAAGGACTCGTCCCCGAATGAAATTGCGGCAGCCACCGCGGCGTTCAATGGTGCTAGGTCAGATTTCGACCAAGCCCAATTGGACTTTGATAACCTCAAGACAGGAGTTGTGCCTAAGAACACAATATCTAACTGTCAGCAGCTGCTGACTGCGTGCTACGCTGTATTCCATGACGGTAAGAGCGGCAGTATGAGTGATTGCATTGCGAAGGGTGATGGAGCTCAGTATAGGGCTCTCGCCGACCAATGGTTCGGACAGCTGGACACTATTGTAGTCGCGCTTTCTCAGTATGGCCCTCCTATCCCTCCAGTCAAGTCCTAAATAACGTGAACATATCTGTTCATGGGAAAGAAGATATAGAGGGTTGCCATCTGTGATGAGGCTACATGCGCCCATTGGAGCTTTTTCTCACATCGCATTCCTGTTTCATCAAAAAATTAATACTGCTCATTCTTCAGATGCCCCCTGCCTTTGGCAGGGGGTATCTGAACTGTTACGTCGACTTTAACCTAGAAACGGGTGCGCCTCGTGGCGCGCCCGTTTCTAGGTTTAACTCTCAGTAGAATAATCAGGAACTGCCTCTTTGTACAATTCCGGCTTTTGAGTACATAGGACAAGAAGGAAGGAGCCTAGCAGAAAAAATCCCATCCAAAACAATGTGTTTGGAATAGGTTCGATTTCAATTGCCCGGGCAATGACGCCGGCCCATATCGAGCCCAAGCTTCCAAGGCACCATGCACAGCCCATTAAGAGGGCGGAGACAGTACTTGGACTTTCAGGGACTAAACGATTTCCCCAAGACACTAAGATGGGATTGATGGACCCCATAAATCCTCCTAGAAGAGTTAAAAAGAAGGTGGATTCTAGCAGAGAAAAATCAGGCTTGGCTAAAAAATGATGGAGTAGAAAAAACGCTGTCGTAATAATGATTAGGAGGATTTGTTTTTGTCCATAACGATCACAGAGATAGCCAATAGGAACCATGAGCAGAGCGCCGCCTAAAATAAAACAGAGGTGACCACCTCCCATGCACAGCCAAGTGTGGCAGCCTTTGGCGCGCATCAAGTCAGGAAGGAGAAAAACAAAAGCTGTCATCAGTGTGAAATTTGCTACTTGGGTAAAGTAGAGCAAGGATAGGGATTTGCGTTCGCGAAAAATAGGCTGAAAGAGTTTTTTTAAGGAAGGCTGCAACGTGTTGGGGGACTCAAAAGGATAAAAAATGACGAGAGCTAAAACAATTGCAACAGGAAGCAACAAAATAAATGCTCCACCGTGATAAGATTTGAGAATCTGTGTGAATGCAAGTTGGGAAATTGCAAGGCCGAGGGCGCCTCCTGATGCAAAGAAAAGGATGCATCTTGATTTGCGATTAGAGGAAATCGATCCTGCGAAGCCAGCAGCAGCTGGATGGAATGCGCCAGATCCGATCATTAATAGGAGCAGGAGGAGAAAATAGGAAGGGGCATTATTGGCAGCCGTGACCCACAGCACGGAAGATGCTAACAGAAGGCCAAGGATGAGAAAATGTTTCCGGTAACCTCTATCAGAGAAGTATCCGAAGAAGAGTTGGAGGCTTTCTCCAATAAACCCACTTAGGCCAGCAATGAGGCCAGCTGTTACAAGATCGATTTGAGCTATCGTTTTATACATTGGCCAAATGCCTGTGAAAAAATCGAGAATGAGATGGCATAGCCAAATGAGGATTAAGCTTTTAGTGAAGGAAGGTGTGATCTTGCGAATATTCATACAATTAATGATCTCGACTTTGTAACTTTTTCTGAGCTCATCTCGCTTGAGAGAGCTCTATCTGCGAGAGGGGCCGGAAAAAGTGGCAAAGTCGAGATGATAGCAAAACAGCAGCAACTCGTCATGGGTTTATTTTTGCAAAGTCGAGTAAAAGGCTTTAATTTTATTTTTTAATATGCAATGAAGAGGGTAGGAAGATGAAAATACTAGGTGTAGGATGACGCATTCATTTATTATTAGTACATCTGCGCAAAAACTAGCCGCTTTACGTGGGTTCAAGGGGCCAGAGAGAGCGAGCTCTCTTTCAAATACAGCCCTGGTCTATAAAGATTTAATGGGAACGAGCCTAGAAAGCACTTTGATTAATGCTTATCCCATGACTCATAAGCTATTAGACCAGAGTTCTTGGCAAAAGATAGTACTTGAGTTTTTTACGACATATCAACAGCATTCCCCCTATTTTTGGCAAATGCCTAAAGGGTTTTACGAATTTGTGCGCAAGGCAGAGTGGAGTGAGCGTTTAAAGATTTTATATCTAGCGGATTTAATGGAGTTTGAATGGCTTGGAATTGAAATATCCATGATGCCAGATCTTAAGAAATTAGATTTTTGCTCTCAGGGAGATCTGATGCAAGACTCTCTTTATGTCAATCCGGAACACCAACTCAAAAAATTCGTTTATCCTGTTTTTCAATATAGTACAGACTCTTCTAAAACGACTAAAGGGGAGTATCATGTGTTTTGTTTCCGTCACCCCAAAACACTTCAGGTTCACGGAATATGCCTTTCCCCCTTTTACAGGCGCGTAATGGAATGCTTAATTCGAAGGGAATGCACGGGGAAGCTCGCGATCTCTCAGGCGGCAGAATACTGCACAATACCCATAGATCCCAGGTTACTCGAGGAGGGGAGAGCCTTTTTTCAAGAGCTCCTTTCGCAAGAGGGTATATTAGGATTTCAATAAAGAAAACTTCAAAGCAGGAAGAAATGTATGAAAAAAGATTATTTATTCATTGCAATAGTTAGTTTAATTAGCTCGACCGCGTTTGCGGCGCAGCCGGATGCAAGTTCAGCTCCTGCTACTCCGCCCAATGAGAGTCAAGTGCCAGCGGCTGACTGTACTCAGATGACCCCTCAAGAAAAAAACTTTGCCTCCCAATTAACAGACCCAAACAATCGGATGCTGTTTTGTCAGAAAATGAATGTGGATCAGCGTGCTAAGGTGATGGGAATGACTAATATGGACGCCTCGGGCAATCGGATGAGCTCAGATGAAGCGGTGCGGCAGTATGCAAATCAAAATAATATGATGACTCCAGCAGCTCCGGCTAAGAAAAGCACTTCTGGCGGATGTCCTGTTAAATAAAGGCTGTAAAGTTTGTTTTTTACTCAAAAACGGCTCTCAAGAGTTTATACTCTGGACAAATAAAAGCCAGAAACTTACATTCAACACCATACTGAGTGAATTGATCACTTAGAATCCAGGAGAAATTCATATGAAAAAATATACAATGACAGTTTTAGCTCTCGTAACAATGATTGCGGGCGCTTCACTAAACGCCGAAAATGCACCTTGTGCAGCTCAGTGCGCTCAAAAAGCTCAAGTTGAGGCTTCCGCAACAGCTGTTAAAGTGTCTGATACAGTAGCTTCAAAATTAACTGCAGAAGAGCAATCTTTTGCTGCTAAACTCAATGATCAAAACCGTAAAGCGTTTTCTGATACATTGACAGTAGAACAGAGAAAAGATGCGATGATAACTGCTAAAGCTTCAACTGCGGATGAAGCGGTTGCTAAGTTGTTAAACGGATCAGTTGTTGTTTCTGAAAAAACAGAAGCTGTTGACGCTCATAAAGTTAAGTAGTATTTTGCATATTTAAATGTGCGGCAACCGTCTTTTTTTAAGCGGTTGCTGTTTTTTTATCTCCCCTCCTCATGAAAAAAAAACAAACAGAAGACATCGAGTGGTTGGAGTTTGATCTCCTTTCTGATATCCCCGAACTCGTTCATGGTGTTTTTCTTCGCCAAGAAGGATTATTTCCTAATAAAGAATGCATTCAAAGAGCTCTTAAGATCGATCGGTTGATCTCAGTACATCAAGTACACGGAAATGCTGTTGAAGTGGTCTCGGTTCAAATCCCTCCCTGTGATGGGATCATTACCCAAGAAAAGAATGTCGGGTTAATAATTAATCATGCGGATTGTCAGGCTGCTCTTTTTTACGATCCAATCCAGCGCGTTATTGGTAATATTCATTCTGGTTGGAGAGGGAATGTGCTTAATATTTACGCTCAAGCGATTGCTAAAATGCATGCGCAATATGGGACTAATCCAGCAGACCTCCTCGTGTGTATTTCTCCAAGTTTAGGCCCTAATTGGGCGGAATTTAAAAATTACAAACAAGAATTTCCAGAGCATTTTTGGCGCTTTCAGATCAAACCAGACTATTTTGATTTGTGGGGAGTTGCTCGGATGCAGCTGGAAGAGTGTGGTGTATTGCCGCATCATATTGAAATCGCTTCGATCTGCACCCATTCTCATCCCAAAGAGTGGTATTCTTACCGCAGAGATAAGACTAAAGGAAGAAATGGCACAGTTCTCGCTTTACTGTAATGTTTCATCGAAGAACTGAACTGCCGTTTTGCCGACATCTTCATGGACTTGTCTTCGATCGACTGAGGCCGGATCTTCGCAGAATTTTGATTCGAGCACCCTTTTTCCAATTAAAGAAGCTCTATTGAGAAAGGTGTAGTGACCCGAATCGTTATTGAATACCTTTAAGGTTGCTTTTGAGATTTTTTCAGAAAACCGCTTCGCGTTTTTTTCAAGAGGGGTGATCTTGTCTTTTGCAGCAGCTATGATATAGATGGGGATATGAATCGACTTAAGGCTGAAATCATCAAACATCCATCCTAAAGCAGGGGCGATTGCTAATACGGCGGAAACTCTTTCATCCCAATAAGAATGTCTAGCTTCTTGAAAATTAACGTCTGCAATGACATCAGCTGTTACGATATCTGGCATCTCTTTGACGCAAAACTCTTTAATAGCATCGAAGGAGATGTCACTCAGCTGTCCGCCGGCTATCCACATTCCTGTAGCACCACCTAAAGAGTACCCAGCAAATCCAATTTTAGCTTCATCGATATGGTTTTGAAAAAGGGAATGGGCGAGCATCTCACTGATGACAAAAGAGATGTCTTTAGGGCGCTCCCAAGGCTGTGCGTAGCTTTTGGGGATTTTATTGTTCCATGTATTTCCATAATGATCCATCGAAGCCACAATATACCCATTCGTCGCTAGAATTTCAGCGAGCCAGGACAAATTAAAACGGTCCCCCCCATTGCCATGAGAGAGGATGATGAGCGGATGTTTTTTTTCAGAAAAGATGAGAGGAGCGTCTCTAGACTCTTCACAGCGGATCCAAAATCCAACAGATGGTTTAGATGGGGCTTGGGCATCTACAGGATACCATACCTCAGTTGTCACAGGTCTCTGCCTTGTTTCATCAAAGAAGTGAAGCGTTGTAATTCCTGTTTTTTGCGGCTGGAGAATAATTGAGCAGCAAGGGGCCCTTGTCCAGTTGGTAATGGGAACCGATAATAATAGAAGGACTGCAAGGGAGCTGGCAATCCAGCCAATGCGCTTTTTACTCATATGGACAATTCCTTAACTTATAGGTTCTTAAATAGTGTTCATAGCAAATGCTCATTTTTTTTGCAAAGGCCTATACTTCGCCCCACAGTATATACTCGTTACAGCTGAATCTGAGAATTTTGACAGCGTCGGCTTTGCATCAAAATTTTAGTCTTCGCTTAGCGCCTTGCTTGAGCGGCAATGGTCGCTCGTTCCAGACAAAATTTTTTGAGCAGCCTCCTTGTCAAAAAATCTCA
>CAMAVL010000097.1 GCA_945861735.1 Chlamydia trachomatis | reverse complement strand
CTGATATATTTCTATTAAATTCACGGAGTGAGGGATTTGGATATCCCGTTGTCGAAGCAATGGCATGTGGAGTTGTTTGTGTTATTCCAAATTATGGTTCTACGTGTGAGTTTGTGCAAAATGAAAATTGCATTACATTCGAGGGAATGCCTACCGAAGCAAATTACTCAGACAAAGGTTTTATGGAGGTAGGTGATTGGTGGGAACCTGACTTGCCAGATTTATGTAGCAAGATGGAGCTAGCTATAAATTTAGACCGATCTACTGCTTCAGCAATGGGGCATCGAGCCAGGCAAACAATTCTTAATCATTTTACTTGGAGACATACCATGCTAGCTCTTCGCAAGGAGTTGGAGAAGTTGCAGCCTCCCTCAGCGCCAATTGTTTTAGATCATATTTCGAATCAATTACATAATAAAATTGCATTGATAATGACACGTGTTAGCAAAATTTTTATTGAAGCTGGAGACGAAATAAAATTATATGGATTTAGGATGGGAACAAAAAGGACTGTATTCAAAGCTCTCAAAAAATATATTAAACGAAGATTGCAAGGTTCCAGAAAATCTTCGAAAGCGGTACAGTAGCCTTAACATCACAAATCGACAAGGCCAACCCCTAATATGACAGATATTTCCTCCCCGAAAGTTAAGATAGCGCCAAACTCCAAAGAATCTGAGATGATGGTTTTAGGCTGCATGCTCACAAGCATTAATAGCCTTAACGTCGCAGCAGATGGCCTAGATGAATCTGATTTTTACTTCACAGAGCACCGAATCGTATACCAAGCTCTAAAAACAGCTTATCGCAATGATAAGCCGGCCGATGTTCACTTAATCTCAGAGGAGTTGAAGCGGCAAGACAAACTTAAGGCGATTGGGGGAATTAGCTACCTAACGACACTGGCCCAATATGCGGGAACCTCCGCTTATGTTGAAGAATACATCGATCTAGTTAGAAGCAAGTCGATCTTAAGACGGATGATCAATGTCGCGCAGGATGTGGAAAAATCTGCTTTAAACGATCCTCAGGATGTGCATACACTACTCGATGATGCGCAGTCTAAGTTTTTTACGATCAGTCAGATAGCTAATACTAATTCAGGGGTTTTGCTTAAAGACTTGCTGAATGGAGTTAAATCAACTACCCAGCTGCCGTTCCTTAAAGAACTCCAGATGAGACAGGAAAAGTTTAAGGAGAGAGGTCCTGAAGAGGTTGGGATTACGGGGATTCCGACCCATTTTATCGATTTGGATAAAATGATCAACGGCCTTTGCCCATCTAACTTAATGATTTTGGCGGCAAGGCCTGCAATGGGAAAAACAGCTCTAGCACTTAATATTGCGGAAACGGTTGCTTTTAAAAATGGGCTCCCGGTCGGCATTTTTTCTCTTGAAATGTCATCGGATCAGCTATTACACCGGATGATCTGCTCCCAATCAGAGGTAGAGTCCGATAAAATTAAAACAGGGGCTCTTAACGGAACGGAATACCAACGGATCGTTGCAGCAGTCAATGCCATGATGAAAAGCACGATTGTAATCGATGATCAGCCGGGTTTGAAAATTACCGATTTACGCGCAAGAGCAAGGCGTATGAAGGAGACTCATAATATCTCTTTGTTAATTGTGGATTATTTGCAGCTGCTGTCCGGTTCTGGGGTCTCTCGCAATGCAGAAAATCGTCAAAGTGAGATCTCTGAGATCTCGCGTATGATGAAAACGTTAGCCAGGGAACTTAACCTTCCGATTATTTGTCTTTCACAGCTTTCTCGTAAAGTGGAAGAGCGGCAAGGGCATCGTCCGATGATGAGCGACTTAAGAGAAAGCGGAAGCATCGAGCAGGATAGTGATATCGTGATGTTTCTCTTGCGTCGGGAGTATTATGACCCTTATGATAAGCCGGGGATGGCTGAGTTGATCATTGCTAAAAATCGACATGGTGGCGTTGGAAGCGTTAATTTGTCTTATCGAAAAGAATTAGCGCAATTTGCTAATTATTCCCCGATGAATTCTGGTTCTTCAACTTCAGATAATGATGAGGCGTTTGCGTCTTTTAGCTAAGCAATTCTAAAGCGGGTAATAGTTTTTCAATCGCCTTGCGACGATGAGAGATCCTGTTTTTAATATCTTCTTCAAGCTCAGCAAATGTTTTTCCATATTCATATTTAATAAAAACGGAATCGTAGCCAAAGCCGAAGCTTCCCCGTTCATGATCGGTGATAAGGCCCTCAGACACCCCTTTAACGCATTTCTTAAGCCCGTCAGGAGAGGCCAGCGCTACCCAGCATTCAAAGTAGCCTTGTCGATGCGAGGGATCGAGATGGCTCATTTCTAAAAGGAGCTTGAGTCGGTTGTCTTTATCGCTAGCTTCTTTTCCGGCATAGCGTCTAGAAAAAATGCCGGGAGCGCCATTGAGAGCTGGAACGACAAGTCCTGAATCATCTGCAATCACCCAGCGGTTGAGGCGTTCTGCTGCATGAACCGCCTTGAGGATCGCATTTTCTTCAAAAGAAGAGCCCGTTTCTTCTGGGGGGATATATTGAGGGAAGTCGATGAGGCTTAAGAGATCGAATTTTTTCGTGTTTTTGAGGATGGCTCGAAATTCTCGAATTTTATGGACATTGTGACTGGCTATGATGAGCTGCATGGATATTTTAAGCTCCTAGAGGTTGCTATTTATCAATCTACACCATTGCCGCTTCTCGTTCAATACTGCAATTTTTTATACTTGTTAGCAGGCATCCGAAAGCAAAAAAAATCATGGAAAAATGGGCGTTGTTGTATGATGTTGGGTGTGCCAGTTTTTTTATAACTTAAGGGTTTATTATGGAATTTAAGTGGGCTTTTAGAAATTTATCGGTAGTGGCTGTTTTGGGATTAGTTGGGGTATTCTTTTTTACCAATACACGCGGTTTTTCTAAAAACTATTTGGAGACTCGAATTCCGTCAACCGACAAACGATATGAAACATTTAATAGATGCTTCAAATTGATGGAGGAGAGAAATGCCAAAATTCTCGTAGAGACAGGAAGGGCTCGGAATGGATGCCAAAATTGTGCGGGAGATGGATGTTCAACAGTTGTTTTTGCGGGTTGGGCTAAAGATCATGCTGCCTCTTTATTTAGCATTGATATCGATCCTGTAGCGGTTGCAGAATCAAAAAAGGTAGTAGAGTTAATCAATCCATCAGTTCAGTTTTTTGTGCAGGATTCGATTGCCTTCTTAAGGGGGTTTAACCAAAAAATCGATTTTCTTTATCTGGATAGTTATGATTTTGATTTTGATGATCCCCTTCCTTCTCAACTACACCACCTAAATGAAATTATGGCTGTTTATCCTCATTTGAAAAAAGAGACGATTGTGATGATTGACGACTGTGATCTTCCTCATGGAGGGAAGGGCAAGTTGGCTATAGAATTTCTACAAAACCTGGGATGGAAAGTTTTGCTTTCTCGCTATCAAACGATTTTAGTTTATGATGAGACGCATTCAAGATGATTCTGCAACAGACGAGAGAGCCTATACAGGGAATCAAAAAAGGGGTCATTGGATTATTTTTATTTGCCTATAGCGTTTTTCTCTCTTTTGGGAATTTTTTTAGATTTATTCATGTTCCTTTTTTTACAGATAACCTCCTCTTATCAGAGGGGGTTTTATATATTTTTGCTTTAATGGCAGCCCTTTTTCTAAGTAAAACAAAGGGGTTTTATCGCATTGGGCTCTTTTGTTTTTTGATTTTTTTATCCACGATTTACGGCGGGTTTTTAAATGGTTTTGAAATAAAACCATTTTTGTATGGGATTCGATTAGTGATGATGGTTTTTTGTTCTTTTGTTCTAGGAGAAATCTTTTATCAGGTGTTCCAAGACAAACTGGTTAAGTTTTTACGGTTTTCTCTTTTTCCCTACACAGTTTCTTTAGTTTTAGGGCTCTTGATCTATATCTGTTTTCCTAAATTAGAAGAGTTTTTTCTATTCCTTGAGAACTACCAGATTGTTTTCTATGGAGATCCCCATATTAGGAGATATGTGTCTGTTCTTTTTGA
The DNA here is from genome assembly GCA_945861735.1 of Chlamydia trachomatis. GTDB lineage: Bacteria > Chlamydiota > Chlamydiia > Chlamydiales > Rhabdochlamydiaceae > CAMAVL01. The sequence goes on along the minus strand of CAMAVL010000097.1, from coordinate 3,641 downwards.
TCCTAATATGTATGCAGTGGTTTCTTTTTTGCCATACCTCTCATGCTTTATTATTTATAAGATCACGAATAAATTTAAGTACCTCGTTTTTTCTAATGTTTTTCTGTTAACTGTTTTTTTAACCTGGTCAAGAAGTGGGATTGCAACAATTATTTTTCTTTTAGGTTTAATCGCTTTAAATGAGCTTTTAAACCGTCCTGTAATTATCTTTGGCAGGACTTCATTTTTATTCCGCTCCTGTGTTTTGATTTCGCTTTTCTTTTGCATTTTTTTCTCTCAGGATCAGGCCATTTATTTCCTTAAAAGAAGCGTGGGCATTTCCAATGATGTATCTGCACTCTTTAGATTTGAGTCTTTTAAAACGGGATTAATGGCTCTTAGGGAGAATTTATTTTTGGGGATTGGATATAATTATTTATCTTTAGGCGGAGACCGAGTGAATTTCATTGATTCTTCTCTTTTAGGGGCTATGACATGTTTTGGAGTAGTCCCATTTGTTTTTTTCTCTGGATATTTGTTTTTCCAGCTGGTGCTTCTAAAAAGAAGAATTAATTATTTTAAGAATGCGCATCCATTTTTTTGTAGATATTTCAACTATTTTTTTTATTACTTATTGGTGGTTATTCTGTTTAGCAGCCTATTTAATAATATTCTATTTTATTGTTTTTGGTTGATTCCCGCCTTATCGAGTCTCTTTTACATCTTGAAGCTTAGCCAGGCTTTACGGAGAGATGTTTAGAAGAGAAGAGAGCCGCTGCCTTCTGCTTTTGGCTAGCCCATAAAAAGGCGGCCATGCCAAAGAATAAAATTTTCAGATTCTGTATATCCCAAAGGTAAAAATCGCATCCATTAATAAAAAGAAACCCGATGAGAATTGCAAATAAGGTGGCGCTTTCTAATGTGATGGATCGGAGAGCATTCTTAAAAAGAGAACATAAGAATAAAAGGAAAGCCAGCAAGCCACAAATGCCCATTTCAGAAAGGATGAGAAGATAGCTGTTATGGACCTTTGAATGGAGGGATAGGGGGTGCGTTTTTGGTGCATAAGAGGGAGAGAAAAGTTGAAAATTGTTGAAGCCAACTCCTAGGACTGGGTGGTCTTTGAACATCTCCCAGGCCATTTTTTGATAGACGACCCGCTCTTGATCAGCGCCAGATGTCGTGGGAGATCGGTTGATGAGCCCTCCTCGAGAGGCGATTTGGGGATAGAATAGCATAGAGGCAAGCAGGATAACGGAAAAAACTGTAATGGCAAGTACTATGACTTTTTTCCCTTGGGAATCAAGCTGTCTTTGAAAGGAGTGATACAAAGTGATCCCAAACCAAGTCAGCGAGGCGAGTAAATAGGCGAAAATAGCAGCTCTAGAAAAGGAGAACAGGAGGGCAACTGATTGGATGATTAGGCAAAGAGAGAGGAAAAGTCGGTTTTTTTCTGTGCAAAAGAGGTAGTAAGTGATGAGAATGGAGAAAAACAAGAAGCCTCCAAAGATATTGGGGTGAGAAAAGGTGCCTCCACAGCGAAATATAAGGGTATTATTCATTGCAAAGCAGGAGAGAGTAATCGCATGTTCCCCAAGTGACTTGAAGCCGAGGGTGGACTGGGTGAGAAATTGGATGATGCCAATAGTTGATTGGATGAGTGCGGTTGCAAGAATGACCCAGCCGAGTTTTCGAAAAAAAGAAAGGAAAGAGATAGAGGAGCAAAAATCGAGGATGGAGCAAAAAAGGAGAATGGGGATGAGGAATTGGAGGAGGCGGTAGTACGAGATAGCATAGGAAGCGGAAGTTGATTGAATGACAGATAGGATGGCAATTAGAAAAAGGGCTATGAGATATTTAGCTGGGCCATTAAAAAAAAAGAGCTTAAGCGTATGGCGTCTTTGATAGAGGCAAAGGATTGTAAATGTCAGGACCAAGATATCCACAAGATAGAAATGCATTTTTGTAGAGAAGAATTCGGGGAGATTAAGGTTTGTTGGAATAATTGCATTAGAGAAAGGGAGTTTGCCGAGTTTTTTTTGAAAGGGGAGGATAAAAAAAAGAGCGAGGAGAAGCCCTATTTGGAGTTTTTCTAGGAGAGATGTTGTAGTCATAGGAGATAACCTTTTTGTAAGACAACGTAGCATAGAGTTATAAGAAAAACAAGGGAGTAGTGGACAAAAAATTTATGCTGAATCTAATAAAGGTTGATGTATTATCTGTCATCATTTGGAGGTGTATGATCTTTATTTTTTTTATATTGGTATTTCCATTGGCTGCATTTGCGGAGAGTCAGTTCGAGCGGTATGATCATTTTATGATACCTGCTATTGAAAGAGAGTCTCAATTAGAGGAGTCTTTGGTAAGGCCGTGTCGGTATAAAGAAAGGAGATCCCATCGCAGACTGAAGTGGTTGCCTTTGGCTGGACTGCAGTCTGCTTGGCAAAAAGAACTTCAAATGAAAGTTGCCAGGCAAGAGCCTCCGAGTTGGATGTTGGAGCAGATTAGAGAAGATCTTTTGCCATTTTCTTCATTGGAGCCCTCATATCACAAGATAGTAGATGACATGATGCAAAAGGCTCAAGCGATAGGATTTAGTGGGCTCTTTGTTTGTTGTCGTATTTTTAATAATCAAGTTTTTTTTACAGGAGATTGTGGTCAAACGAGCCAGCATCCTCGGTTTTTTTTCATGTTTAACTCTTTATCCGATCTTTGTAAAACTGTTGCCGTGCCTAATGTCTGTTTTATTTTTACCCTTGATGATGTAGGTTCGGACTATGATTTCATTGTTCCTCTTTTTTCATATGCAAAAACCAGGTCTGTAAAAGAGGGTGTTTTGATCCCGGATTTTGAGGCTCTTCATACTGGGTTTGTAAGTTCCTTATTAAATCAGGTTCAACAAGGAATTATAAAGTACCCATGGGAGAAAAAAAAATCTAAGGCGTACTGGAGAGGCTCGACAACAGGCGGGGAGTGTTCATTAGGGAAGTTTTTGCAAATGCCTCGAGCTCATGCGGTGACATTGTCTTTGGAGAATCCTCTGTTGGTGGATGCAAGGTTTAATGTTCTTGTGCAATGCTGCAGTAATCCAGAAGAATTGCTAGGGAAATTTTCAGATTATTTTGGCAATAGTCAATCTATAGAAGGGCAGCTTGAATATAAATATCAACTTTTAATCGATGGAAATTCTTGTGCGTATTCTCGAGCATACTGGCAGCTTTTTTCAAATGCTGCGATTCTGAAGCAATCCTCGCCTCATATTCAGTGGTACTATCGAGCTCTTCAGCCATATGTTCACTATATTCCTCTAAATGAGCATCTAACAGATCTCATAGAAAAGATTGAGTGGGCCCAAGAGCATGAAGAAGAAGTAGAAATGATGGTAAACAGAACTCAACAATTTGCAAAAGCCAACTTAAGTCAAGCAGATGTTTTTTATTATCTTTATTTGACTTTGCTTGAATATTCAAAACTGCAAAAATAGGAGCCGTCTATTCAGCTAACAATCCAATGGATCTCAAATAGTCCTGTTTTTTGAGTGCATATTGAGGAAACGAATCATCGAGAGGCGCAATGGCATGATCATTTAGTAATTGTTGAATTTTTAAATCAGATAAGGGCTCATTACTTCCCTCTACAATGCTCAAGCTTTTTTTTCGAAT
>CAMAVL010000096.1 GCA_945861735.1 Chlamydia trachomatis | reverse complement strand
AAACTTGGATTTGGACCTGCGCGAAAGCTCCCGCGGATCGTCGATCATAAGTCGCAAAATATTAACAATATAGGGCGACTTATGATCGGCGATCCTCGGGGCTTTGGCGCGGTCCAAATTCCAAGTTTCAGGCCGACTGCAGTATAAGTCGCAAAATATTAACAATATAGGGCGACTTAAGATCGATGATCCGCGGGAGCTTTCGCGCAGGTCCAAATCCAAGTTCATGACCGAGTTGGGTATACACCTCGTGGGGCAATGCCATTTTTCATGTTCTCAAAGAATCTAAGTTCATTACAAGCTGGAAAATTGAAAGCGACGGATGGGTTATTCAAAAATAACTAATAGCGCTATTTTCAGTATAGACTCAAATTCTGCCTCAGTGGTAAATTTGCTAGGCGCAAGTATGTATTTTTTTAAACTTAAGCCCTCAGCCCCCTGTGTAAACCATGAAAGATTTTATCGCTTATCTCATTAAGAACTTAGTCGATCACCCCGATGCGGTTGATATTCAAATACTAGATGGACAACAAGGAACCATTGTTGAAATTCGTGTTTCTTCAGACGATATAGCTAAAGTTGTCGGACGGCAAGGACGCACGATTAAGTCTTTGCGCACAATAGCAATGACTGTAGGGGCAAGATTTGGTCGCAGAGTACGGCTAGATCTCATTCAGCAATAGAACTCACAGAAAATCCAGACCTTTGCTTTTTAGTCTTTTCTTTAAATAAAAGATTATATATTGTGATTCTAAGGTTCTATTTGTTTAATGCAAAGAGAGGTTATGTGGGTTCGTCAGGGTCTTCTTGTCAAAATAAAGAGCTCGAGGGGTTATTAACCCATTTTACTCTTCCTGAAAAAAAGAAGATCCCAACGCATTTCAAAAAGAAAAAAGTTTTAATTATCTCAGGTCCAACATCTGTTGGTAAAACCCAATTATCTTTAATCATCGCAAGGGCAATTGGAGGGGAGATTATCTCTGCCGATTCGATGCAGGTCTATCGAGGGATGGATATCGGAACTGCTAAGGCTTCTTTAGAGGAGAGAAAATCGATCCCTCATCATTTAATTGATAGTCGAGATTTAGATGAGACCTGCAATGTTGTTGAGTTTTACAAGGAAGCCTCCCAAGCAATCAAAGAAGTTTTTGCAAAGGAAGCAGTTCCTATTGTCGTTGGAGGGACGGGGTTTTATATCCACTCTTTAATTTATGGGCCTCCAAATGGCCCAGCGTCCAATCCAGATCTGCGTCAAAAAATAGAATATGAGATGGATTTAAGAGGGTCGGAAGCTCTCTACGACAAGCTCAGAAATCTCGATCCGGTATATGCGGGATCCATTACGCCAAATGATCGTCATAAAATCGTGCGCGCTCTAGAAATTATTTTGCTGACCACTCAAAGAGTCTCTGATTTGCCCAAAACCTCGACAGAGAACACCGATTTATACGACTTTCGCTGCTGGTTTATGTATATGCCCAAAGAAGTCCTATACCCGCGGATTGAAATGCGCTGCGATCAGATGCTAGAAGCTGGTTTTCTAGAGGAAGTCAAGCAGCTCGAAAAGATGGGCTTCAGTAAAAATATCACAGCTTCGCAGGCAATTGGTTATAGGCAATGTTTAGATTATCTCAATTCAGAGCAAACGCCTCAGGACTGGGATCTGTTTGTTCGATCTTTTAAGCAAGCATCTAGACGTTATGCCAAACGGCAATTCACCTGGTTTCGCAAAGAACCCCTATTTCGTTGGTTCAATATAGATAAAGTTCCTTTGGAAGTCGCAGCCGAAATGATCATCCAAGATTATGAAATGGGTTTTTAGTTCAAAGAAAAACCTTCACTAAAAAGTCTCATTTCTATAGGATGTAGCCCTTAATCACACGAATCAAGGGCGGGGCCGCAAAAAGATGAATACAGATCAAGAAATTTTAGAAGATCTCAATAGTAAAGATCTTTTTGCTGATGAGAATGTCGAAGCCTCTCTTTGCTTGAGTGAGGAACCCTGTGACGCTTCGTCTGAAAAAAAGACAGACGGCGCTAAAGAGGAGAGCTCCTCCCCCCACTTCGATGCATTTTTTGCTCAATTTACACAAGTAATTAGCGTTGAAGAGAAGATCCGTTTAAGTATTGAGTTCATGCGTTCTACGCTCTCTCAATCGGGATCTCCCCAGTTACGCGATTTTTGGAAAGGACGACGGGTGTGTTTGCCTTTATTTAAAGAAAATATTGCTCCGAAAAATCGCTCTCAGTTGTGGAAAGACTATATCGAGCTTTCTGAAGAGGCGCGTCAGCTTAAAAATATTTTAGATGAACAAGCAGCTTTTGCTGCAGAGCAAATTGAGTTAGCGATTCAAGCATTAGAACGAGATCTCGAGCATCGAGAGCTGTTATTAGCTCAGATCCCTGAAATTTCCTTCCTTGATCAATCCAATACGCTTAAAGGTAAATGGGATGTTTACAACAGCTCTCAACGAGAGCTTCAGTTGCTCAATGCACTATCGACCCGCATTAATGGCTTGCGCAAAGAACTTGTCAAAACAGAAATTCGGATCCGCACAAAAAATAAATTATTTGCGAGGCTCTCTTCCTGCGGAGATTTGGTGTTCCCCCGTCGCAAGGAATTAATTAAGGCTGTATCAGAAGAATTTTCTAAAGATGTGACACACTTTATCGATGCCCATTTCCAAGAAGACTCAGCGGATGATTGTCCTTTTTATGTGCTGAGAGAAGAGATTAAAGCATTGCAGTCGATTGCGAAGTTTTTGACGTTGAATACACACTGCTTTACAGCGACGAGATTGAAATTAAGCGAATGTTGGGATAAACTTAAATTCAGAGAGCGAGAGCGTAAAAAAGAGTTTTCTCAAAGAAAGCAAAATTTTAAACAAAACTTTGATCTTGTCATGGAGAAGATTACTGTTTTTGCTGAAAATTGTCGCCAGGTGATCGCTTTGGATGAAGCTAACCGTCAGATGGGTGAGATTTTAGAATTTATGAAAACGCTTGAACTTGCGCGCGATCAAATTAGCGCTCTTAAAGATGAGGCGTATAAAGCAAGACGCATTATTGCTGATTTAGCGCGAGACGAAGAATCAGAGCGCGTGAGAAAAGGACAAGAAGTCGAGATGCAGCACAGAGAAAAAATTAACGCGCTGAAAGATCAAGTGCAACAGTTAACTCTTCATGTCGACACAACGGATATTGAGCAATTAATCGCTTCTCAAGATCTTTTGAGTAAAGAATTTGAAACGCTCGTTTTAAGCAAAGCAGAGAGACAGATCATTGAGAGATTATTCAAGCAGCTTAAAGATGTTGTCAATGAGAAAAAAGAGCGCATCCTAATGAATTTGTCGGAAGATGATTTGAAATCGCTCGGCCAATTAAAAGAGATGCTCCAAGAGAGAAAAGAGAGACGTCAAGAAATTAAGATTCAACTTGAAGGATACCGAAAAGCTCTCGGTGGTTCCGGTTTTGACTTTGAAAAAGCGATGATGTATCGAGAGTTGATTGAAACTGAAAAAAGCACTCTTGATAAATTGAACGGCTCAATTGATGAGATCGAAGATAAGATTGACGAAATCGAGGGGTAGCTTTTGCCGACTGCCGTTTCAAGCTAAAGGTGAGACAAAAATGCGCTGGAACAATTTAACGATGACAGACGCGAGGAACGAGCGTTTGTCACACCCCAGGCTGAGTGTGTTCGATCTCGACCGCACTCTCGTTACAGGAAATTCGAGCTTTGCATTTTTTCGACACCTCATTAACAAGCGTATTTTACCCCGTTTTTCTTTAATTTATGCAGGGCTCTGTTACATTCAATATCAGTTGTTTGGGATGTCTCTTACTCAACTGCACCAAAAAATTTTCCGCTACATCCTTTCTGGTCAACCGCTGGCTCTTTTAGAAGCTGAGGTCGATGCGTTTGTTGGCGGCTATTTGTCGACACATCTTAATGAGACTGTCTCTGCACGCTTAAGATCTGCGCAACATCTCGGCGATTTTACGGTTATTTTATCGAATTCACCAAGCTTTTTAGTGAGTCGCTTTGCCCTCTTTTTAAAAGTGGACGATTGGAGATCCACCCATTATGGTGTCGATCACGAGATGAAATTATCACATATTACCTCCATTTTACAGGGAGAAGAAAAGGCTTCCTGCGTTCAAGAATTCATTGCGCGATTGGCTGTCGATAAAAAAGATGTTACGGTATATTCTGATAGTTATCTGGATTTGCCTTTTTTACTTACTGCTGGCACCCCAATTGCTGTAAATCCAGATAGAAAACTAAAGCTGTTTTCTAAACTGCATCAATGGACCATCATCTAATAAGGTTTTATGAATCTTAGATTTAAAACGCTAAAAGAAATTTCCAATCGAAAAACACACTCTCCATTAGCTAAAAAAAGAGAAGAAATCAGTCAGTTTGCCTCACATACTTTTAATCTCGCCGTAATGGAAAAAATGCTTTCCGAAAACATTTTTGATCATCTTAAAGAATGTATCCAAGGTAGAATAAAGCTAAAATCTCAATATATTGAAAGTATCGCTCTTGCCATGAAAGAGTGGGCGATCAGTCTGAATGCAACCCATTTTTGCCATTGGTTTCAGCCGATGACAGGGCACTTAGCTGAAAAACAAGATTCCTTCATCCACTGGGACAAATCAGGGCAGCTCATCGAAGCTTTTGCCGCAGAACAACTCCTACGAGGGGAGCCCGACGCGTCTTCTTTTCCCTCTGGGGGATTGCGCAGCACATCTCAAGCGCGTGGATATACTTCATGGGACCCCACATCCTTTCCCTTTCTTTGGGAAGGGGGAGGATCTCGAATCCTGTGCATTCCAGCTGTTTTTTTCTCGTGGACAGGGGTTGCTCTCGACATGAAAATTCCACTTTTGCGCTCAGATGCAAAACTCACTCAAGCAGCGCTGCGTCTTTTAAATGTATTAGAAATCGATGCTCAAAGTGGGTTTTCAACTCTTGGATGTGAGCAGGAATACTTTTTAATTGACCGTTCATTATATCTACAAAGACCTGATCTTCTCATTGCGGGTCGAACCCTATGCGGCGCTCCATCTCCTAAAGCCCAAGAGTTAGAAGATCATTATTTTGGAGCGATCCAAGAGAGGGTTTTGAGTTTTTTATCCGATTTAGAAAGAGAGTCTTTTTTATTGGGAATTCCACTAAAGACAAGGCATAAAGAAGTCGCTCCCCATCAATTTGAAGTGGCCCCTATTTTTGAAAAATCAGTCATGGCAGTAGATCACAATATCTTACTCATGGAATTAATGAGACAGATCGCAGAGCGGCATCATTTGGCCTGTCTTTTTCATGAAAAACCCTTTTCTAGAATCAATGGCTCTGGAAAACATTGCAATTGGTCCCTTTCCTCCGATACGGGAATTAACTTTTTAAGCCCAGGCGCAAACAAGCAAGAAAATCTTCTATTCTTAATCACGATGACAGCTATTCTTCATGCAGTGCATCGCCATTCCGCGCTTTTGAGAGCCTCAATTGGCTCTGCTGGAAATGATCACCGCTTGGGAGGGCATGAAGCGCCTCCAGCAATTATTTCCGTCTTTCTAGGAGAGCACTTAGAAAAGTGGTTGCATCATTTTGAGCTCGATTTAACGCATCAGACTCAAGAAGATCAAATGCTTGATTTGAGAATTCCTGTGATTCCCGATCTCTCATTGGATGAGGCAGATCGCAACCGCACCTCACCCTTTGCTTTTACAGGAAATAAATTTGAATTTCGAGCTGTGGGATCCTCTCAACACTGCGCTGTTCCCATTACCGTTATTAATGCGATCGTCGCTGAAAGCTTAAACCTAATCATCGATGAATTGGAAAAGGGACTTCTTAAGAATCAATCCCTTCAAAATGTAGCGCCCGAAGTGATTCGCAAATACTTAAAAATAGCTAAAAGCGTCCGGTTTTGTGGAGATAATTACTCTCCATCTTGGCACAAAGAAGCGAAAAGGCGCAAATTGCCGCATATTGAAAAGTCGCTCTATGCATTTGATGCCTTCGTAAATGAAGCGAGTATCAAAGCGTTTGATGGGGTCCTATCGAAAAGTGAATTGCAGGCGCGCGTAGACATTATGACAGAGCGCTATTTGAAAGTGATGAATATTGAATCGAATCTTTTAGCTGACATGTTTTATACTCAGATTCTCCCCGTTTGTTTTGAGTATCAGGGGAGAGTAGCGAAAAGCATCGCACGCGCTAAAGAGATAGGCGCTCCAGTCGGATCTTCTCAAATGACCCATTTAAAAAAATGCGTTGCACAGATTAACACAAGTATTGAACATGTAAATTTAATGCGCAAAGAACAAGATAAGGTGCGCACATACACAGCTCATAAACGCGCAAAAGCCTTTTGTGATGCAATTGGTCCTAAAACAGAAACGGCAAGAGTGGCAATCGATGAGCTCGAAACCCTGATCGATGACAGGCTCTGGCCATTTCCTAAATATAGAGAGATTCTCAATATCCTATGAAGAAAGTCTGTTTTTTTGGAGGAAGCTTTGATCCGATTCATCTCGGACATCTTAATTTAGCCGTCAACTTGATGGAAAAACACTATTTAGAGCAGGTTTTGTTTTGTCCCGCAAGCACATCTCCCTTCAAAGAAGAGGCTCCTCCAGAAGCATCTAAAAAAGAGCGCTTGGAAATGATCCAACGATCAATTACCTCTATGGAAGCCTTCGAAGTATTAGACTTTGAATGCAACCGAGAGGGTTTAAGCTATACCCTCGATACCATCAAAGAGATCAAACGGCTCAATTCAGAGAGCGATCTCTATTTTATTCTAGGAGAGGATGCAGTCGCCACTTTTCATCAATGGAAGGGCTTTGAAGAGTTAGTCAGCTTGGCAACACCTTTAATTGGAACTAGGGTTTCTGGCTCTCTTCCATCCCTTTCCCATTTACCGCACAAAGTTTCTCAAGCTTTAAAAGCTGGAATGACACCTATTCCTGTCATGGAAGTGAGCAGCACGCTCATCCGAGAGAGGCTTAAACACAAAAAATATTGTGGGCATTTATTAACAGAATCCGTTCTTAAATATATTGAAACCAAAAAACTCTATTTATGAAAAAACCTGATTCTTTATTTCTTTTAAACGTTATTGCGCAATCCATCTTTGACAAAAAAGGTTCCAATATTTTAGCTCTCGATGTCCACGGTCTATCTACACTAACCGATTACATTCTAATCGCGGAGGGGAATGTCGATAAACACGTGACTGCTATTGCTCAGGAAATCATTAAAAATCTGAGAAAACTAGGCGTTGATCCCGTCTATGTCGAAGGATTAAAAGCCGGCGATTGGGTAGTCATCGACTACATGCATTTTATGGTCCACCTATTTATGCCAGGAATGCGCGATCTCTACATGCTCGAGCAACTCTTCCGTGAAGCTACAATCGTCGATTTAGAGATTGATGTCTCATCCAAAACTGCATTTGGTGAACTTGGGTTAAACAGAGTTTAACTCGACTTTGCCACTTTTTCTGGCCCCTCTCGCAGATAGAGCTCCTCAGACCTCTTGCATATACCCAACTCGGCCTGAAACTTGGGATTTGGACCTGCGCGAAAGCTCCCGCGGATCGTCGATCATAAGTCGCAAAATATTAACAATATAGGGCGACTTATGATCGGCGATCCTCGGGGCTTTGGCGCGGTCCAAATCCAAGTTCATGACCGA
>CAMAVL010000095.1 GCA_945861735.1 Chlamydia trachomatis | reverse complement strand
GTCTAATGACTCACCAGCTAACAGGCGTAATACCGCAGCCTTTTTCCTTCCGGACGTCCAATTTTTCTGGTCTGACATGTTCTCCTCACGGGTTATGGTTTTTTAGCTTACCACAAATCCGTGTCCAAAGAAACTAGGGGCAGTATACTGCCTTACGAAGGTTCACTTTCGTTTGGGCAGCGAATTTGACTAGGACTTTCTTCAGATTCCTCATTGGCCTCATCGACACTATGTATCCACTGCTGTGGAGCCTCGATTTGGTTTCTTCAGACACCCTTGTCTTCGTCTATATATTCCCTCCTTTTCAGGGTTATAGTTGGACTTTCACCAACAAGTTATTGCCCATACCGGGCGCACGATTCGCCTACACTGCGTGTATGTCTTAATCGACAGGATTTTAAATGACAAAAAACTACGATTTTTCCAAGCAAAGCAGGTTATGCAAGAAGTCTATTATTTAACGGCTGAATATTACCGAAAAGAGTATAACGAACTTTATTCCTTAGATTTGGATATTGGAGAGTTTTTGTGAATATAATGGACCTAATCAATAGGACCACGATAAGCTGAAAAACCGACGGGCGGGCTATCCCCGTCGCGCGTGGTACCCCCTGGAGTGGCTTCGTTAAAAAGCTACCAGCACGCGGCGATATAGAGTGTCGTGGGGGCAAAAGCAGTGAACTGGTGGCATTCATTTCGAGGAAAAAGATGCAGAATGAGATATTCGCCAGGGCGGATAAAGAAGATAAGATGGAAAATCATGCGAACAAAGCCCTTATGCTGAGGAATACGCCCCAAACAGACCCAAAAGAGGCCCTAAGGGAGATCGCCACCTCGGCGACCTGCCCTAACATATTCGTAGGGCCTGTGGCCGACCGCATAGGGGAATTGTTACTCTTACGTCGCCACTCCACGCGGGTACTTGCCGCCGCACAAGAAGAAGAACTTGGTTCGACCAGGGGCTTATGCACAATCGACAGCGGATGTTCAACGGTAGTTTGTTAGACCGCTGGCCGCGCAAGATTGAGATGTGTCTAGGCGAAGAGCCGTTGTCAACCACTGTGCGTACTGTCCCCCCCCTTGAAACTCGCCCACCTTAGGAGAAACTAGGTATTGTATGACCTTGCAAATACTGATATGGAGTTTTGTAATTCCTCTAAAGATCGACTTGCGCTTACACCAAAAAATTAGGGGTGTTTGAGAATGCTTTTTCGGGGTATGATCCTGTTTTATGGCAATGTATTCTAAAGAAAGCATCGACACATTACGACAAAAGATCGATCTTGTCGAAGTTTTATCCTCTCATATCGAGCTTGGAAGAGCTGGCTCTTCTTTCAAATCTCTCTGCCCTTTTCATGAGGAGAAAAGCCCTTCTTTTGTCGTTCAAAGAGGAGACACCCACTACCATTGTTATGGGTGTGGGGCGCATGGAGATGCGATCGCTTTTTTAATGACGCATGTCAAAATGAATTTTGTTGAGGCAATTGAAAGCTTGGCGGAGCGCTTTCAGGTGGTGTTGGAAAAGGGGGAGGGGGGGGATTTCGAAAAGCGTCCCATTAAAGCCCATCTGAAAACAGCTTTGGAGCTTGCCTCTAAGTTATATTACTTCCTTCTTTTACATAGTAAAGAAGGGCAGATTGCTTTGAAATACCTCTATGAAAGGGGGATCACTCTCGATTTTATCCATCAGTTTGAGGTGGGCTTTGCGCCAAGTTCAAGCCATCTTCTCATGCAGTTTTTACATGCTCAAGGTGTTGAAGAACCAGTTGTCGAGCAAGCGGGGTTGATGAGCGCACATTCCGGCAGACGGCGGGACTTTTTTATCGATCGGATCACATTTCCAATTCGCGATCCGATGGGAGCTGTCATTGGCTTCTCAGCGCGTAAATATAAGGAAGAGACCTTTGGTGGCAAATACATCAATACGCCGGAGACTCCTCTATTTAAAAAATCACATGTTCTTTTCGGATTGAGTTATTCGAGACAGCGGATTGCCAAAGAATCGCAAGCGATCATCGTCGAAGGGCAGATTGATGCGCTTCAACTCATTCATGCAGGATTTAATTACACAGTTGCTGGTCAAGGGACGGCTTTTGGAGAAGATCACGTGAAAGAGCTTGTGCAGCTCGGGGTTAAGAAAGTGTATCTCTCGTTGGATGCGGATGGGGCTGGTCAAGAGGCGGCGGCTAAAATTGGGAATCTTTTTCAAAAGAGGGGCGTAGAAGCGCTTGTCGTTCAGTTGCCTGAGGGGTCCGATCCCGATTCTGTATTAAAAGATCGAGGGCCGATCCACTTTCAAAACTTGTTGAATGGCGCAGAGGATTATTTAACATTTCTTTTTTCTAAATTATCTAAAGGAAGAGATCTTCATTCTCCATCGCAGAAAAATGAGATTGTTGAAAAAATGGCTACAATGATTCGAGCTTGGGATCAGCCGGTCATGGTCCATGAGAGTTTGCGCAAATTAGCGGAAATCGCAGGGGTTCCAGAATCGACAATTGGTGTCGGTCAGATCTCCTTGCCAAATATATTTATTAAAAGAAATGGCTCTTTAAAAGTGCATGATGTCGATCCGAATCGGATTTTAGAAACGGATCTGTTGCGCTGGCTCATCATTGTGGGTCAGCATGTGCCGCGGCTTGTCTTGCTTGCAAAAGCCAACATCCTCTCAGAGCATTTTCATGTGAAGGGAGCGTTGCGCATTTACGAGGCGTACATACAGGCGCATGATGCTCAAACGCCATGCGATCTATTGCAGCTAGGAGAGAGTTTATCTGATGAAGATGATCACAAGTTGCTAGATGAAGTGATGCAGCGCAAAATTAACGTTCAAAAGGCGGAAGAGGGGATTAAGGAGACGCTCCGAAAAATTCTCGTGCGCCATTGGATGGAAAAGAGGGAAGCTGTGCGCATGCAGATTCATCAGGGGGGAGGGAGTGAAGAGGAGCTGAGCGTGTTAGCTCAGGAGTTTGATGCCATTAAGAAAAATATCCCTGAGTTAATTTTGCCATGAACAGGAAAATGAATATTATTTTTTTTGATGAGAAGTGTCCTCTTTGTTGCAAGTCGGTTGCATGGGTGCTTAAAATCGATAAGCATGCGGTGTTTCTCTTTGCCCCATTACAGGGAAAGACAGCAGAGCGTCTCCCTAAGTACTTAAGAAATGAAAATACCCTCATTCTCATGGATCACAAGAAGAAAATATGGGTGCGTGCGCAGGCGATTTTTCAGATCTGTTGGCTTGTCGGAGGCTTGTGGAAGTGTTTGGGGAGTCTCTCTTTCATCCCGTTCTTTCCAACTCTACTCTATCGCCTAGTGGCGCACTATCGCACCAGGTCAAGTTCTCAGGGATTTGAGATGCTACGAGCTGCCTATCCTAAACGCTTTATGAAATGAAGGGCGTTTTCAGAGGCGATTTTTTTAATTTGGTCATCGGGGATTTTAAGTTTTTCCAGAATGAAGGGATAGCAGGAGGCATCGGAATAGACAGGAAAGAAGGGGTTTTCCATGTTGTATTTCGCTTTAAGTGCTGGAAAATCAGCAGCGTGAAAGAAGTCTGCACCAAAACAGAGGGCATCTTCTCCCTTCAGTGCAAGGGCGCATTCGATGTGATGGATCAAAGCCGCCGGGTCGGTTGGATGGATGAATGGGCCAAACAAATTAAGTCCGATCACACCTTTACGCTTAATGATCTCTTGAGCTAGCCAATCGGGGAGATTGCGCGCCATTGAGGTGACTGATCTGAAATTAGAATGGCTTGCCAACACTTGGAGCTTTAAATTTTGCTGGTCGATGTAGTTGAGGATCTCTTCTGCTAATCGATCGGATGTATGGCTAAAATCGATCGCGATATGTTTCCCTTGCATCCATTCTAAAAGGCGCTTTCCATTGTCTTTAAGTCCAATATCTGTTTCATTGCCTCCACCAAATCTGTTTTCTTCATTCCAGGTCAAGCTGATGTAGAGGATGTTTTTAAGGATGGCATGCATTTTCTCTAAACGCGCAAGACTTGTTGTAATCGGCTCTATTTCTTCTGCAAAACCTGAGGCGTTTTCGATTGCGGCAATGACTTGAATGGTGGAAGAGGGCGTTTTGTCGCAAAAATGAGAATAATAGAGGGGGTATTGTCGCGGGAGGTTTTTAAATAGATCGACTTGTTTTTGAGCAAGCTGTGTGCTTCCAGGCCTTGTTTGTGTAAAGATCGCAAGGGTTTGGATATAAACGCCACCCGCTGTCTGTTGTGGATAGGAGGCTCTACTTGCGGCATCTTGGGGGGATCTTAAAGTGTCTTCAGAGAGGTAGGAGAGGAGATCGCAATGGCAGTCAATCACTTTGTACATGAATTAATTCTCTTGAATTTTTTGAAAGTCGAGCAGCTGCTGGAAATATCCAAACACTTTTTGTAGAAGAGCAATCCGATTGTCGCGTAGAAGAGGATCCTCAACTAAAATCTTAACTGTATCAAATAGATTCGCAAGGGGCAATTG
Organism: Chlamydia trachomatis; assembly: GCA_945861735.1. Classification (GTDB taxonomy): domain Bacteria; phylum Chlamydiota; class Chlamydiia; order Chlamydiales; family Rhabdochlamydiaceae; genus CAMAVL01. The sequence continues at coordinate 3,290 of CAMAVL010000095.1, read as the reverse complement.
CAATTTGGCAATGAGTGCAAAGGTCTGCATGTAGTTGCGCTCAGTTAAGCTTTTTTTCCATCCTTTTTCGAGAATGTCTAATGCCTTTACGAGTTCTTGTTCTGCAGGCTCTTTTGCAAGAGATAGATTAAAGGCGGTAGTTGCTGGTTTGTCGAGCTGTCCCTTCGCGCGCTTATAGACTTCGAAGAGTTTCGTAAATTCAGTGCCTGATTGTCGAAAGATGTGAAGCGCCTCTGTTTTTCTAAATTGATCGTAAGGATCGATGCAAGCTGCTTGTAGAGAAGCTTCGACCTCATCTTTTTTAAAGCCAAAATCGTGAAGGACATTTTTAGCTCTAGCTGAGATGAAGTTTAATATTTCTTCTGCAAGTGTCTTTTTTAAAGCGGGATTGTTTCTAAGAGAAGAATAAGCGTCGCATCCCTCTTCGAGGAGCCTTTTAAGGTCGATGCTTAACTTATTTTCAATGAGCGTTTTGAGGAGGCCGATCGCTTGACGACGCAGCGCATACGGATCGCTAGAAGAAGACGGTTTTAAATTGATGCTATAGCAGCTAATAAAATTATCGAGCTTATCGGCAATGCTTAGGACAATACCCACTGGATTTTTAGGTAAAGGGGCATTTTCATAGCGCGGCATCCAATGCTCTTCAATGGCTGCTGCCACATCTTTATTTTCTTCTTGCGCGAGGGCGTAATATTTTCCAATCGTCCCTTGAAGTTCAGGGAATTCTCCGACGAGTAGGGATGCTAGATCGGCTTTACAAAGAAGGGCAGCGCGCGTCACGTGTTTAGCGTTTGTAAGTTTTAGATGCTCATTTACAAGCTGACTTAAAGTAAGTAGTCTACCCACTTTATCGCGCATGGAACCGAGCTCTTTTTGATAAATCATCAGTTCGAGCTTGGCATTAAAATCCTCTAAGGGATTCTTAAGATCTTCTCTGTAGAGAAAGGATCCGTCTGCAAGGCGCGCGGAGAGCACTTTTTGATTACCTTTTCGAATGAGATCAGAGGGTTTGTTATCGGCTGTAATAATGAAGACGTTTTTGAGCTGGCCCACTTTATCTATAACAGGGAAATATTTTTGATGCTCGACCATCTCAGAAATGAGCACTTCATGTGGAATATTTAGGAATTGAGGGTCAAACGATCCAAAGGTGAGTTGCGGCCATTCAACGAGGTTCAACACTTGGGGAAGAACGCGCTGGATTTCAATCGGCTCTCCACCGTTTTTTTTCTGAAAAGCTTTGAGTTGTTTAATAATCGATTGTTTTCTTTCTTCGACATCCGCTAATACGTAATATTTTTTAAGAGTAGATAGGTACTCTTTTGGGGTTTTTAATGAAAACTTTTGGGGCTTTAGTTGAGCATGTCCAAATGAAAAGCGATTAGAGACAATATTTCCCACCTGAAAGGGGATCACTTTGGTTCCAAAAAGGGCAACGATCCAGTGGATTGGGCGCGCATAGGTGATATCGAGAGTCCCCCAACGCATTTTTTTAGGAAATTCCAGATTCAAGATGATTTTTTCAAGAGCTAAAGAAAGTAAATGCAGAGTGGATTTGCCACTTTCTGCACTATCCGCAAAGAGGTAATCCGCATCTTTGATCTTTTCAATGCGCAGTCCCTTGATTTTTCCGTCCCGAATCTCTTGGAGTGTACAGATCGCTTGATTCAAGGATTTTAAAAATCCCACCCCTTGAGGCGTCGGTTTTCCCGTTGGGTCAAAAGAGGCAGCTATGGGAGGGCCTTTTTTTACAATGAGTTTTGCTTCGGTTCCCTCGACAAGGCCGTGAATTAAAATGCTTAAGCGCTGAGGTGTTCCAAAAACCTTTAAAGTCTCAAAGTTGAGTTTGTGCTCTTCTAGAAAGGTGCGGATCGCTTTTTCAAGACTGTTGCAACCAATGGGGACAAAGGTCGCAGGGAGTTGCTCAGAGCCAATTTCCAATAGGAGGTCTTGCCGCTTTTTTGGATTGAATGCAGGGGCGCTAATAAGCGGTATTCTCCTTTTGGGCGGTGCGCTTTTTTCTTTACGAGCTAAAGGAAATCCTAATTGTTCCCGAGAGGCGATATACTCCATAGAAATTAAGCGCGCAAGCTCTCGAATCCGAGCGATGTAGCCTGTGCGTTCTGTGACAGAGATCACTCCACGCGCATCTAAAAGATTGAATGCGTGAGATGCTTTAATGACAAAATCATAGGCGGGCAAGGGTAAATGATCGGTAATGAGGCTCTTTGCTTCCTTTTCAAAATCTTCAAAATGGCGCAACCACATTGAGGTCGAGGCTTTAGAAAAATTATAGGCGCTCCATTCAACCTCATTGCGGCGCGAGATGTCGCCAATGGTGAGGGTATCGTTCCAAAGAACGTCAAAAATGCTGTTTTTATTCTGGATGAATAGCGCTAGACGCTCTAATCCATAGGTGATTTCAACGCTAATTGGGTGTAATGAAACGCTTCCAATCGATTGAAAGTAGGTGAATTGAGTAATTTCCATCCCATCACACCAGACTTCCCATCCAACCCCCGAAGCTCCGAGAGTCGGAGATTCCCAATCATCATGAACAAAGCGAATGTCGTGTTTTTTTAAATCGAAGTCAAGAGCTCTCAAAGAGTCCAAAAAGTTTGCCTGAATATCTGAAGGAGAGGGCTTAATGATGACTTGAAACTGATGAAATAAATGAATCCGGTTAGGATTATCCCCATAGCGGCCATCAGAGGGGCGGCGTGAGGGTTCCACATAGGCTGTGCGATAAGGCTCTGGACCTAAAGAACGTAAAAATGTGGCGGGGTTGAAGGTTCCGGCACCGACTTCAAGGTCGTGACCTTGATGGATGATGCATCCTTTTTTCTCCCAAAATGCGGTGAGACGGCAGATGATTTGTTGGAATGTCAGCATATGGTTAGCATTGGGGTGTGACAAACGCTTGAGTTCCTAAGCGTTCGTCACAGCGTTTTTTTTGCTTGGCATTTTGTCTTATATTTCCAAGGGATGTCTAAGACAGAAATGCGCTGGAGTAATTTAACGATGACAGACGCTTAGGAACTCAAGCGTTTGTCAAACCCCAGGTCAGCATGATATTCCGAACTTGATTTTTTTCTCAATGAGATTAAGATTCTGATTAGATTTTATACTGCAGTCGGCCTGAAACTTGGAATTTAGACCGCACCAAAGCCCCGAGGATCGCCGATCATAAGTCGCCCTATATTGTTAATATTTTGCGACTTATGATCGACGATCCGCGGGAGCTTTCGCGCAGGTCCAAATCCAAGTTTCAGGCCGACTGCAGTATA
>CAMAVL010000094.1 GCA_945861735.1 Chlamydia trachomatis | reverse complement strand
AAGAATGACACCTTCCTTCATGGCTTCCCGTTCTTCAACGGAAACTCTCTTGTAAATAGTCATAACGCCTCTCTGACAGCAGTGTTATAACATATAAAATTTTATTTAAATTTTATCCAGCCCGGTTGCGTTAGATTTTTGAATCCAAGCAAGCAAATGAGGTTACGCAAGAGGTCTATTGAAGCTTTGGAGACCAAATTTGATGATTTTAACGTCGGTTCGATTTTTCGCAAATTGATATACTCGTTACAGCTGAATCTGAGATTTTTTGACAAGGAGGCTGCTCAAAAATTTTTGTCTGGAACGAGCGACCATTGCCGCTCAAGCAAGGCGCTAAGCAAAGACTAAAATTTTGATGCAAAGCCGACGCTGTCAAAATTCTCAGATTCAGCTGTAACGAGTATATATCCTATTGGACATAGGCGATTTGCGAAAAATCCGAACCGACATTAAAAGCGCGAATTTGGTCACAAATGGAGTTTTGCAACTCCCTCATAAGTTTGTCTGTAAAAAAGACGCATCTCCTCCCAGGCTTTATCCAGAGGGACAAAGCTTGTGCGACAGGGCGGTAAGCTATTTAGGAATGACTTTCCGTAAGGCTTGGTCACTAATCGATTATCTAAGCAGACAATGCAGCCTCGATCATTTTTCTTACGCATGAGCCGCCCAAATCCCTGTTTGAATTTGATCACAGCTTGGGGAATTGCATAATAAACGAAGGGGTTCTTTCCCTCTTTTTCTAAGGACTCACTGTACGCTTGATAGACAGGCTCGGTAGGAACTTGAAAAGGCAATTTAACGATGATTACGCAGCGCAGTGCTTCTCCAGGAACGTCAACCCCTTCCCAAAAGGAATTCGTCGCAAATAGAACGCTTCCATTTGTTTTCTTAAACTTTTCTAAGAGCTGATGGCGCGCGAGCTGTCCTTGCTTGAGAAAGGAATATTTTTCTAGTCCTGGCTGAATGGAGACTTTTTCATAGCAGGTTTGCAGCATGTCATAGGAAGTGAAGAGGACAAACGCATTACCAGATGAGCTTTTAATCGCATGATGGATAGCTTCGATCACTTGATGGATGAAGAGGGGATCTGTAGGCGCTACGATGTCGGTTGGCACAACTAGGAGCGTTCTATTAGCGTAGTCAAAAGGGGAGTCATAGGTTTTTTCAGTCACTGCTTTTTTTAAAGATGTGAGTCCTAAGCGCTCTTTTGTAAATGAAAAGGTCTGGTTGGTGGTGAGTGTCGCGCTACAAAGAACGGCTGTTTTAAGCTTGGCAAATAGATGCTCTCGAAGAAGGGATGAAATATCTAGAGTCGCATCGACTAAAGTAATTGTCGAAGGGTTGATTTCAACCCAGCGCACCCGTTTATCTAATTTTTTGTCGTTAAAGAATGTATCGATGATCTCTGCCGCCTCTTCAAGACGCACGGCTAAAGAGCGTATTTCAAGCGCGTGTATATGCATTTTTTCATAGATGGAAGAGCCCTTAAATGTTTCTAAATCGCCCTCCAAGCCGGAGAGGGACTGGCTTAAAGATCTCAGTTGAGAAATGAGCTGGTTGAACGGGGTCTTTAACGACTCTTCCCAAGCGGGATGTTCTAAAATGTCTTGAGTGATCCGTTTTTTCCAATCTCTTGATCTGTTAGTATTTTCATGGAAAATTGTTTGCATGAAGAAAACCAGGGAAGAAAAGGCCTCTTCGACGCGCGCAATACACTCTTTTTTCTGAAGCGGAATGGCTAAGTCTAGTTTGTGCTGCAATTCTAGGGGGAGAGATTTACCATCTGTACGAATCAATGTAAGGCGGCTTCTTTCGGGGTGCGCTTCAGAAAAGATGCGATTTAATAAACGGATGAGAAATACCCGATCAACACTTGCTGCAAAGCTCTCGAGAGCAATCTGCTCGAGATGATGAGCTTCATCGATCACGAGTCGATTATATGGGGGAATAATCGCCTTTTCCTCTCGAAACCCCTCTTTCATTTTGGAGTTCAGATCTGCAAGTAAGAGGTGGTGATTGACGATGAGCAGCTGCGCATCGACAGCTTCTTGACGCGCTTTAAAGAAAAAACACTGTTTATACTGAGGACAATGGATATGATTGCAAGAGTCGGATTCTGCAAAGACTTTTTCCCAAGTCGAGGGAAGAATGGAAAAGGGGATCTCCGACCTGGACCCGCACGCTGTTTTTTCTGACCACTGCTCAATTAACTCCACTTGCCTACTTTCTACATCAGAAAATAGCAAGGGTTGATGGCGCAACTCATGTAATTTGCGCAGACAGAGGTAGTTACCCATTCCTTTAACTAGGACGGATTTTAGATCCACATTCATCGTTTTAAGGAGAAAGGGGATGTCTTTGTAGATCAGCTGTTCTTGCAGCGCAATTGTATGTGTGGAGATAACGACTTTTTCGTGGAATTTAAGCGCCCAGTAGATTGCTGGAACAAGATAGGCTAAACTTTTACCAATCCCCGTTCCCGCTTCAATGAGAGCGACTCCCTCTTTTTCAAAGGAGGAGACGATTTGGGACGCCATTTGTTTTTGGCCGATCCGCTCCTCAAATTCTTTGAGAAAAGAGCCGAGCAATCCCTTTTGCGAAAAAACGAGATCAATCAGCTCCTCTTGGAGGTTATTAGACACTATTCCCCTTCAAGTAAGTCTAAGAAGGCCTGGAGCTGTTTCGAGCGCGTCGGATGGCGCATTTTACGCAGGGCCTTCGCTTCGATTTGACGGACCCTTTCGCGAGTGACTTTAAAGCGAACGCCGACTTCTTCAAGTGTTTTCGGCTTACCATCGAGCAATCCAAAGCGCTCAATGAGAACAGTGCGCTCTCGATCTGTTAGAGTCGAAAGAACCTCTCCCATTTTGTCTTTTAAAATGGCATATCCCGTTGCTTCCGCAGGAGATTCGATAGCAGTGTCTTCGAGGAAATCCCCAAATTGACTCTCCCCTCCATCACCCACCTCTGCTTGTAGGGAAATCGGATGTTGCGCAATTTTATAAATTTCACGCACCCGCTCAGGCGTTAGGCCAAGCTCGATGGCTAATTCTTCAGGCGTTGGCTCTCTGCCTGTTTCCATCATGAGTTTTTTAGCACCGCGAAGCACTTTATTAATCGTTTCGATCATGTGGACAGGGATTCGGATCGTGCGCGCTTGATCCGCAATGGCCCTTGTTACTGCCTGACGGATCCACCATGTCGCATAGGTAGAGAACTTATATCCACGGCGGTATTCGAATTTCTCAACCGCTTTCATCAGTCCCATGTTCCCTTCTTGAATCAAATCGAGAAAAGAGAGGCCGCGATTGGTATATTTTTTGGCAATGGAGATCACAAGACGTAAATTAGACTCAACCATTTCCCGTTTAGCTTCTTGGCTCTTATCCATCCAACGCTGAAGCATCCGGACGTCTTTTTTAAATTCCTCGAGTGTGCGGCCAGCTGCGAGCTCTCGCTTGCCAAGCTTGCGTTTCACAGCTAAAAGTTTGCCCGCTGCAAATTTATTTTTTTCAGCTCTTGGACCTAACTCTTGCATCTCTTTTTCTAAACTTAAGAATCGATTGTACGAATTGAGAATCACTTCACCAAAGTCTTCAATGATATTGTGGCGGCAATGCATCAGTTTCAAATAAGCCTGCGTGCGGATACGGCATTTTTCAATTTCTTCTTGAATTTTGACTTTATCCCCTTTCTTTGCTTCAGGATTATAAAGGTCGATGAGCAAATTCTCTTGAACCTGATCTTCTTGCTTCAATAACGTGGCGAGCTTTGGCAATATCAATAGATAATTCGTTTTATCAGGGACTTCTTTTTCTGAAATGACCTTGTCAAATCGCTCTTTAGTCGAAATCAGATAATTTGCAATCGAAATGGCTTCTCGGCTGGAGTAGCGAAACCTTGTAATAATCTTTTCGATTTGAATTTGCGCTTTTTCGATCCGCTTGGAAATCTCAACTTCTTCTTCTCGAGTGAGCAGGGGAACAGAGCCCATTTCTTTGAGGTACATCCGGACTGGATCATCGGAGGATCCTTCAGGACGCTTGGTCATCCCTTCGAGTTCTTTAACTTCTTTTTTGCGCTCTTTTTGTCTTTCAACTTCAGATTGGTTAAGAATCTGGATGTCCATCCCGCTCAAGTAAATCAATACCTGATCGATCTGCTCGGCAGAATCGAATGTCATCGGGAGAACTTCGTTGATCTCCTCATAGGTGACATGACCCTGTTCCTTGGCCATTGCTACGAGCTCTTCCACCTTCTGCTGATGCTGCTGACTAAATAAATTGCTAAATACCGCTTTTGCCATGTCCTACCAAATATTCATCTCAATGTATAGTATAAACTAGCACATTACTAACCTTCAGAACAACGCAAAACTTTTTCACACCCAAATTGTTTCAAAATATGCAACTTTTTGCCTTATCGAATACTCAACCGATCTTAGCCTCCAGCGCAAAAAAACAGGCAGATTACCTCTGTCCTGAGTGTCAAGGAACCGTTCGGCTCCGAAGCGGACCTCATCGACAGTCCCATTTCTACCACCCCACAACCAACCCCGTCTGTCGCCAGAGCCAAAAAAGCCTTGAGCACCTCCACTCCCAACTCAAAATCCTCCAGCTGATCCCAGATGGAGAGGGGGCAATGGAAAGGCCCTTTCCCTCAATCAACCGGATTGCCGATTGCGTCTGGGAAACAAAAAAAATCGTCTTCGAAATTCAATGCTCTCCCATCGATCAAGAAGAGGCCAAACAACGCTGCTTGGACTATGAATCTGCTGGGTTTAAGGTCGTCTGGGTCCTTCACGAAAAAAATTTCAATAAAAAACGCTTAAGTGCAGCCGAACATTTTCTGCGACGTCGCCCCTGCTATTTCGCCGATATCTCATCTAAGGGCCAAGGGATGTTTTATGATCAATTTGAAGTTCTTTTAAAAGCTAAAAGAGTCTTTAAGGGGCCTAAACTTCCCATTGATTTCGATAAACCCTATCTTTTCAAAAAGGAAGTGTCTTCCCAAGTTCTAAAATCGAGATTACAACCCGATCGCCTCTTTTTTCAAGGGGATTTGACCTACCGCTGGTCCAAAGAAAAAGACCAAGCTCAGTTGGAAAAGAACCTTCTCAAGCTAGAAAACACCTTTTTGCCAAAAAAACTTAAGATTGCCTTTCCCCTTATTTCCAAGACCCTCCGCCGCTCGTATAGCCTTTTATTAACCCATATTTTACGCAAAACGTGCTCTTAAGATCCATTGGCGCATAAAATAAAAATAGACAAAGACCCCAATTGTTAAAATAGCCTGGAGGATCTCTTTTGTCGGGAAATATTTTTGCAAAGAGGAAATCACGGGATTGCTTTTTTTATACCACACGCGCCAAGAGAGCTCTTTCCACTCCTTGATGTCATCTTCTGCAGAGTAGGAATTGAGGTAAACTGGCGTTTTAAACAAGGTTTTACCTGTATATTGCTTGCCCTCCACTTCATAAATATAGGAGGTCTCCATCCCAAATTTAGAGACAGAAAGCTCTTTAACCAGCCAAGCAGTAATTTTAGCCGGTGCTGTGGGTCCCAATTTCCAATATCCGACACAATTATATAGAGCAATTCCTGAAAACCATAGAGCAATCCCTCCAGCCACCACAAGAAAACCAAGCCACAATTTATACATTCAATTCCATAAAAATTATTTTAAAATCTCGTCTTTTAAGAATAGATTTTGACGAATTATCGATCGTCCGGTATATTACTACTCATCTGAAATGAAAGGGAAGACTTATATATTATGGCTGAAGAAAAAAAAGTAGTAAAAGTAAAGCTCGCTACAGCAAAGAAAAGAATCTTGCAAAGCGACCGTTGTAATCAGCGTAACCGCTCTTACAAAGCTAAAGTAACAACAACAATGCGCTCTTTCAAAGAGTCTATTGATAAAAAAGATTCTCCTTCTGCTCAAGCTAACTTGGCAGCCGTCTTTAGTTTGATGGACAAAGGAGTAAAGACAGGTGTTTTCAAAGAGAACAAAGCTGGACGCGTTAAATCTCGTCTGACTCAACTCGCTCGAAGCATCCAAGCTTAAATCACAGGTCGGCAAACTACCGACCTTATTTTTATATTTATAGATCCCCCATGAAGAAACTACTACGCGTCGAAAAGGTTACCAAGCACTACGGTGACCATGTAGCTCTGCACGATATCTCTCTTGATCTCTATCAAGGCGAAATCATCACGCTTCTCGGGGCTAATGGCGCTGGGAAAACAACCCTCTCTTCCTTAATTGCTTCATTACACGCGCCCACATCTGGCGATATTATTTATAAAGGCGCCTCCATTTACAAAAATCTTGCCGCGTTTCGTCAGCATTTGGGATTTTGTCCCCAAAAGCCAAACTTTGCTGCGGGACTCACCGTGCGCGAGCATTTAATTTTTGCAGGCCGTTATTTTTTAATGGATCATCAAACCATTGTCACGCGAGCAGATGAACTCATGGAGCGCTTCGGGCTTCAGCCTTACGCCGATAAGTCGCCGACCATCCTCTCCGGCGGCTATAGACAACGGCTGCTCATTGCGCGCGCGCTTTTACACAAGCCCTCTTTAATTATTTTAGATGAACCCACCGTTGCCTTAGACCCGCATATCAGACGGCAACTATGGGACATTATTAAACAGCTAAAAGTCGATGGCGTGACCGTATTACTGACAACCCACTACATTGATGAAGCGGAGATTTTATCCGATCGGGTCTGCGTCCTCAACAAGGGCAGCATCTTGCTTATTGACACACCGGCTCATCTGCTTTCATCGTACAGTAAATCCAATCTTGAACAGGTTTTCCTGCAGCTGATGCAGGAAGGCACGGATGAAATTAAGGCTCCTCTATGAAAACGCATTCGTTCAGCAGCTCGTTGCGCATTGCTCTATGGCTTTTGTGGTGTGATGTGCGGTTATTTTTGAAAGATTGGTGCAACAACGCGCTCAATTCCATCTTTTGGCCACTTGTCCTCATCGGAGTCAACGGGTATGTATTACCCGCAATGGGAATGCCTGCAGATTACGGCGCATTCATGACGATTAGCATGCTCATTATCATAGCCTCCTTTACAGCATGGATGTCAGCTACTGTATTAGCGGCCGATTTTGAAACGACCCGTTCAATTGGATATGAGCTCTCTTTACCGCTGCCTTATTGGCTCGTATACACAAAAATCATTGTGCATTTCGCACTAAAAACGGGCCTCTTTAGTTTGGTCGCATTAGTCGTTGGAAAACTCATTTTGTTGGATGGATTTGACTTAAGTCGTTTGAACATCCTTAAATTCATCGGTGTCTATGCCCTCTCCTGCCTCTTTTTTGGCACCTTTGCCGTCTGGGCAGCATCTAGCGCTGGAGCTGTTGAAAAGCTCACAAACCTCGAGCTGCGCCTCGTTGGGCCCCTCTTTTACGTCTGCGGCTTTAGCGCTTCTTGGCAAACGCTTCATTGCATTGCACCAGCCCTTGGCAAAGCAATGCTGTGCACACCGTGGATCTATGCTTATGAAGGTACTCGAAGCGCGATTCTTGGAAGCGCCGGCAATCTCAACTACTGGGCTTGCTGCGGGATGCTTCTATTCTTTACGCTATTGTTTGGATTGCACGGCTTGTGGCTCTTTAAAAAGCGGCTTGACTGCGTGTAAGTTTTTCTAGTGGACCATAATCGAATTGTTGCTATACCCAACTCGGTCAGCAACTTGGAATTTGGACCGCGCCAAAGCCCCGGGGATCGTCGATCTTAAGTCGCCCCATATTGTTAATATGGGGCGACTTAAGATCGATGATCCGCGGGAGCTTTCGCGCAGGTCCAAATCCAAGTTCA